>CAXTPM010000057.1:0-2658 GCA_964245865.1 uncultured Fimbriiglobus sp.
GTAGCGGTACTCCAAAAGGCGCCGCGCGTCGAAGTGCAGCATCTGCCGGCCGGGCACGAGGCTGTGCGAGACGAACACCGCGTTCGGGGTCCGCAGTGCTAGGGGCAGACTCTTGAGCAGTTCTTGGTACGCCGCGTACACCTCGGCCGACGCATCGCCGTAGGCGGTATTCACGCCGCGCCGGAACGCGCCGTTCTGCGCCGAGTCGCCCTTGCCGATGGCCCGCCCGGTCCACTCGGAGAGTTCGTGATTCCCCGGCAGGTAGTGCACGCGCGCCGGGTACTGGCACTTCAGCGCCGCGAACACGTCGAGCAGTTGGTGCGACCGATCGCCCCCGCCGTTGGGGTACTCGAAGTGCCCGTGGATCATCTCCTGCACCACGAAGTGCCGCTGCGGGCGGTTGGCGAGGTCCGCCGCCGCGAGCATCGCCTGCAGGTTGGGCAGGTGCCCGTGCAAGTCCCCGGCGATGAGCACGTCGGCCGCGTCCGGCGGCAGTTGCACCAGGTGCCCCGTGCGCCCAGGGGTGGCGCGCACCAGCGTGGTGGCCCGGCGCAGCGTGGCGAGCATTCGTTCGACCGGCGGCATTCGGCAAGCTCCCGAGTTCGACTAGCCCAGCATCAGCGGTTCGCCGATCGGCCCGACGTTGGCCAGGAACGCGAGCAACTGGTCCAGCAAACCCGACGCCGCCCCGCCCCGGCCCCGGACGGTGAGCGCGTCGGGCGTGACGATTACGCGCCCCGTGAACCCGGCCAGCGTCATCTCGCACGACTTGCCGTCGGCGCTCACGCCCAGTTTCAGCCCCGCCGGCGGCGCGTCTTCGAGGCGGTCGATAAGTGCGGAGACATCGATCGGCCGGGCGAACTCGAAGCGCAGTTGATCCAAGAGTTGCCCGAACACCGAGTCGAAGCCGCTGGAGCGGACGAAGTTGGGGTCGGTGAACTGCCCGATCTCGCGCCGCCACGTGAGTTTGCTGGGGTCTTCGGCGTCGAGTTCGACCGACACCGCGTACTCGAAGTCCGGCGTGCGCACGGTCCCCACCCCGTCGCCGTCCGAGATCAGGTCGATGTCCTTGCGCTTGTAGCCCAAATGATCCCGCGAAAGTGTCACGATCTCGTCGAGGTCGGTCCTGATGTCCTGCGTGGCGATCTTCGCAATAAACTTGCGGTTCGACGCCCCAGCGTTGTCCGGCACGTTGAACGTCTTGCGGAATCCGGCCATGTCCTTGACGCGGCCCCGGCTCTCGCTGCGGAACACCACGCGCTTGAGGCGATCGGCCCCGATCACGCTGCCCGTCTGGGCGGTGGCCGGCAGTTCGGCGATGGTTTCCGCCGCGTTCTGCTCGCCGTAGAGCGTCACCGTCTGCCGCGTCATGGCGTCGAAGTGCCGGCGCAATAGTCTCGGCATGTCGGCATCAAGGTATCGCGCGAGCTTCGCGGCCGTGACGGCGCGATCCGGCCCGGCGAGCGTGGCTGCCTTGCCTTCAAGCGCCTCGCGCACCAAGTGCGTGAACGCCGTCGATTTCACGGCCGTGACGCTGTTGGCCTCCTCGCCGGGGGAGGTCGAGACGACGGCCACGGTCTTAGGGCTGTCCGCGAGCAGCGATTTCAATTCGGCGTCCAACTCGTCGGAGTTGGCGACATCGAGCATGAGTGTGACTTGCGCCACCTTCGAGGCTTCGAGGGCCGCGACGAGTTCGGCCACGGCCAACCCCGTGCCGGGCACGTCGTCCAGCAGAGTATCGGCGAGCGCGAAGTACGCCTTGCCGGTGTCGTCATCGACCAGCGCCCGGCCGACGAAGGCGACCAGCACCGCCTCGCCACTCTGCAGGCGCCCGGCGAGTCGGCGCAGGCGCGAGCCGACGACCGCCCGCGTGACGGCCGCGCCGGTCAGGGTGAGCACACCGGCGGCGTCGTACCCGGCGCCGGCCAGGGCTTTCGCCAGCCCGGCCGCACTGGCCTCGGCGTAGCCGTGCGGCGACTGGCCGGGGTCGAGGTACTGGTCGGCGGCAATCACGAGCGCGAGGCGCTTGGGGGCGGTGCCAGGTTCGGCGGGGCGGCGGGGGGGCGACTTCGGCGGCATGCGGGGCATTGTAGCACGCCGCGCCGGGTGGGCGCAATGTGAGATGGGTGCGGGCGACGCTCAATTACGCCTCGTCCCCCGGCGAGTCGCGGCCGCAGGGGGACGGCGGCTCGATGTTCGGCACGATCGGCCCGAAGAACGGGTCAGCTAGCTCCTCGACCCGGCCGTCGAGGACGCGCTGGACGCGAAAGACGTTGTCGTAGTACGTGCGGGCGGGCTGGCCGGGGCGCGAGTCGTCCCTACCGTCCTCGTCGTCGTGAATGTAGAACAGCCCGTAGCTGCCGGGGCCGTTAGCCGCGATCCACTCCAGCATCGCCCAGAACGGCGAAGTGCGGTGGTTGCGCGAGACGTACACCTGCAAGAGGCCGTTGTGGTTGTTATGGTGCTCGAAAAGGCTCCAGAGCAGCCAGGGAGTTTCGTTGGCCCGCATCCACTCGCGGAACGCGGCCCAGAGTTCAGCGTCGGCCTCGTCTACAACGGCGTCAATTGCGTCGATTTCGGCGCGGGTGGCCGTCGCGTAGGCGGCGCGCGACGAGCGGAGGACGCACCAGCCGGCGGCGAAGAGCATGACGGACTCTC
>CAXTPM010000057.1:2668-3525 GCA_964245865.1 uncultured Fimbriiglobus sp.
TGGCGGTGGCCTCGGGGGGGTCCGGCGAGCCGGTGGGCGTCAGCCCCCGGTTGCTCGTTGGGACCGATTAGCGGTCGCACCGTCCGACCGCCTACTCCACTCTAGCCAGTAACCGGGGCTGACACCCGCCGGCCCGCCGGGAGGCCTGTTCCCCTCGCCTTCCGACACCCCGCCGCCTACAAACTCTCCCATGACCCCCGCCGACCTCATCCGACTCAAGCGCGACGGCGGCGAACTCCCGCCGGAGGCCGTGCGCGCCTTCGCCGGTGCCGCCACGGGGGCTTGGCCCGACTACCAGCTCTCCGCGATGCTGATGGCGATCACCATCCGGGGGATGACCGACGCCGAGACGGCCACCCTCACCGCCGCGATGGCCGACTCGGGGACGCGAATTGACCTCGGCGACATTCCCGGCGTGAAGGTCGATAAGCACTCCACCGGCGGCGTCGGCGACTCGACCTCGCTGGTGGTGGCCCCGGTCGCGGCGGCGTGCGGCGTGGTGGTGCCGATGATCTCCGGCCGGGGGCTGGGGCACACCGGCGGCACGCTGGACAAGCTCGAAGCGATCCCCGGCTTCCGCACGAGCCTGAGCCTGTGTGAGTTCCGCGCGACGCTCGCCGAAGTTGGGGCGGCGATGATCGGCCAGACGGCCGAACTCGCGCCGGCGGATCGCGTGCTGTACGGCTTGCGCGACGTGACCGGCACCGTCGAGAGTATCCCGCTGATTACCGCGTCGATCCTCTCGAAGAAGTTGGCCGAAGGCATCTCCGGGCTGGTGCTCGACGTGAAGTGCGGGCGCGGGGCGTTCATGAAAACGCTCGCCGAGGCCCGCACCCTGGCGGAATCCTTGGTGCGGG
>CAXTPM010000057.1:3535-14528 GCA_964245865.1 uncultured Fimbriiglobus sp.
CATGCAAACCCGGCCGGCGGCGCGGGCGCTGGCCGAGTCGCTGGTGCGCGTCGGGCGCGCCGCCGGGCTGGCGGTGACGGCGCTGATTACCGCGATGGACGCCCCACTCGGCTCGGCGGTCGGCAACGCGCTGGAGGTGGCCGAGTGCGTGGCGATCCTCAAGAACGAGTCGTGGCCTGAGTCGGCCGATTTGCGCGAGTTGTCGCTGGAGTTGGCCGCGCGGATGCTGCGCCTCGCCCGGCCGAATCTGGCACCAGCCGCCGCGCGCAACGTGGCCGAACTCGCCCTCTCGACCGGCGCGGCCTTCGAGCGATTCCGCCGGGTGGTGGCCGCGCAGGGCGGCGAGGTCCGCGCCCTCGACTCGCCTACACAGCACTTGCCGCAAGCCCCAGTGCGGCTGCCGGTGGTGGCCGACCGCTCGGGCCACTTGGCCGGCCTCGACGCCGGGGCCGTCGGGCGCATCGCCATGCGACTCGGCGCGGGCCGCGCGACCGCCGGGGCGAGTATCGACCCCGCGGTCGGCATCACACTGGGCGCGCGCATCGGGCAAGCGGTGCAGGCCGGGGACGAGTTGGGCGTGGTGCATGCGCGCACTCAGGGTGATGCCGAGCGGGCCGTCGCCGAGTTGCTCACCGTCGCCGCCATCGGCGACGACCCGCTCCCCGAAGTGCCGCTCGTCTTGGAGGTGATCGAGTGAACGCCGACGCCTTAATCGCCGCGGCGCGGGCCGCGCGCGAGCGCGCCTTCGCCCCGTACTCGCGCTTCAAGGTCGGCGCGGCACTCCTCGCGGAGTCCGGCGCGATTATCTCGGGGTGCAACGTCGAGAGTGCCAGCTACGGCCTGACGATGTGCGCCGAGCGCGTGGCCCTCGGCCGGGCGGTCGCGGAGGGGCACACCCGCTTCACGGCCGTGGCCGTGTTCACCGCCGCCGCCGAGTTGACGCCGCCGTGCGGGGCGTGCCGGCAATTGCTGTTCGAGTTCGCGCCGGACGCGGTCGTCGTGCTGGCCAACGCCGCCGGGGCGACCGAGCGGTTCACGGTGCGCGAGCTGCTGCCGCGCGGGTTCACGCTGGACCCGGATCGGGTGGGGTGAGCGGGGCCGAGTCCCGCCGCGCAGTTCACGTCGCCTGGTTCGTCGCCAGCACGGCGTGGCAGTGGGGGCACGACTCGAACACCACCTGCACGCCGGCCCCGTGGTCGCCCCACGGCCGCACGCCCGGCACCGGCTCGCCGGAGACGAGCGCGATCGACCGCAGGCGCTCGCCGGAGCGGTGGGCGTCGCAGTCGGGGTTCGGGCAGCGACCGCTCGGACGGGACTGCGCGAACGGCGCCGGCAGCAGTTCGGCCAACTCGTCGTCGGTCCCAGGTGGGTCGAACCCGAACAGTTCCGCGAACTCGGCGGCTCGCGCGCCGAAGTCCGCCCGGTTCTCCGGCGACAGACCGCCGACGCCGAACACCCCGGCGAATGCCGCCGCGTCCGCCGGGTCGGCCGGGTCGTACCGCACCGGCTCGACCCGCGCGGGGGAGCGCGGGAACTCGGCCGGGTAGTCGTCCGCCGGCCACTGCTCGTGTCCGCTCACGTTCGGCTCGTTCTCGGGAAAGTAGGTCGTCATCGCCCCATCGGTCGTGAGGCGGTAGCCGAGTTCGTTGACCCGGAAGTCGAAGCAGTAGTAGAGCGGCAGGAACCGCACGCCGGGCAGCGCGATCGGCACGGCCGGGTCGGACAGGTCGAGGCGGAATAGCAGGTGGATTCGCCGCCCGCCGCACTCGGCCGGCGACGCCCCGACCCGGTCGGATGGGCCACCGAAGGTGTGCGCGAACGCCCCCGAGCCGCCGCCTACGGCGGCAACGCGACTCAGGCCGAAAAGGAAACTCCGCGACCGCTCCGGCATGGTCGGGTCTCCGTGGTTGGGGAATCAAAGCGGTCGGCCGCGACCGCTCACTCCGCCAGCCGCCCCAGCACCGCCGCCGCCGCGCCGCCGCGCACGCTCTCCGCCGCCCGCGCCACGCCGTCCCTCAAGTCCGCCACCGCCCCCGCCGCCAGCAGCGCGGCCGCCGCGTTGGCCAGCGTCAGGCGCGCCGCCGGGGTGTCGTCGCCCACGAGGATGCGGCGGATGATCGCCGCGCTCTCGGCGGGGCTTTCGGCGCGCACCTCGTCCAGTGTGACGGTGCCGAGGCCGAACATCTCAGGCGTCCACTCGGCCGCGCGGAACTCGTCGCCCTCGACGATTCGCACCGCCGTCGGGGCCGCCAGACTCACCTCGTCGAGTCCGTCGAGGCTCGCCACCAGGATGGCCCGGCGGCACCCCAGTCTCGCCACCGCCGCGGCGAGCGGGTCGAGCAGTTCCAAGTGCCCGACGCCGAGCAGTTGGTAGTCGGCGTTCGCGGGGTTGGCGAGCGGGCCGACGAGGTTGAACAGGGTGCGGAACCCCAGCTTGCGCCGCACCTTGCTGACGTGGGCCATGCCCGAGTGGAACTGCGGGGCGTAGCAGAACGCGAAGCCCGCGCGCTCCAGGCACTTCTGCGCCCAAATCGGGCCGGCGTCGATGCGGACCCCGAGCGCTTGCAGGACATCGGCGCTCCCGGAGCGGCTGGAGACCGCGCGGTTGCCGTGCTTCACCACCGGCACCCCCGCCCCGGCCGTTATGAGTGCGGCCGCGGTCGAGATGTTGAACGTCCCCGTGCCGTCGCCGCCGGTGCCGCAGGTATCGACCACCGGACCCGAGACGGGCACGAGCCGCACCATCTGCTCGCGCAGGGCGAGCGCCGCGGCCGCGATCTCCCCGGCGGTCTCGCCCTTGGCCCGCAGCGCGGTCAGCCACGCGGCCACTGGGGTGTCGTCGGCCCGGCCGCTCAAGATGTCGCGCACCGCACTCGTGACGACCCCAGGGGCGAGGTCGCGCCCGGCGAGGAGGTCGGGCATCGACTCGGCGAACCACACCGGACGAGGGAGTTCCACGGCGCGGCTCGCCTTCCTAATAATGCGGGTCAACCGAGATGACGGTCGGGCTGTGCCGCCGATTAGACTACTGAAATGAGTGCGCGGCGGGAATCGCCGTTGCAATCTGGACAAATGCTCGGTAGATGCAATTTCAGGACTGGACAAACGTCCCGACCGCCGAATACGATACCGAATAACCCTTACTCCCCGACCGGCCCGCGAGGCAATTGCGATGTCGCCCCCGAACTACCAGCCCTCGCCCGACCAGCCGGCGCTCACCGCCAAGCAGCAGAAAATCTTCGAGTTCATCGGCCGCTACATCCAAGACAACGGCTACCCGCCGGCGATCCGCGACATCGGCAAGGCGTTCGGCATCGTCAGCCCCAACGGCGTGATGTGCCACCTCAAAGCGCTGCAAAGTAAGGGCTACATCCACCGCGACGAGAAGGGCGACCGCGACGAGGACGGCAAGGAGCGCGGGGGCCGCGCCCGCTCGATCACCATCCCCGGCGTCTCGGCCGGCGGCTTCAGCCTGCCCATGCTCGGCCTCGTCGCCGCCGGCCCGGTGCTCGAAGCGACCGAGCAGGCCGAGCGCGTGGACTTCCGCGATCTCTTTGACGGCGACAACGTGTACATGCTCAAAGTCCGCGGCCGCAGCATGATCGACAGCCAGATCGCCGACGGCGACTACGTCGTGATTCGCCGCCAGGAGTCGGCCGACAACGGCGAGACGGTGGTGGCGATGGTGGACCAGGCGATGACCCTGAAGAAGTTCTACCAGAAGGGCGAGCGGGTGCGGCTCGAGCCGTGCAACGACTCGATGCAGCCGATCATCGTCGATGCGCGGAAGCAGAACGTGACGGTGCTGGGCGTGCTAGTAGGGGTGGTGCGGCGGCTGGGGAAGTAGCGATTTCGGCTTGGAACACGTGGCTCAACCCGGCACGGCCGACTTTTTGAAGTCGGTCACATTTTTACTTGACTTCTAATTTCCGTAGGCTTGGCCTTAGTGCTGGATTAGGACGATCACCCATCTCTCCCTGGGATCGCGTCATGAGCCGCACTTCCGCCGCCAAGCATCCGACCTCTGTTTTCCGTTCCGAACTCGAACTGCTGGAGCGCCGCGACACGCCGGGGAGCCTGCTCGGCGACTTAGCCGTGCTACTCGCCCCGCCGCTACTCGGCGAGACTTTCGGCCGGCTCGCTGCCCTCCCGACGACGAGCACGACCACCTCGGGCACCGGCGACGACTTGGAGTTAGTCGCGTTGCCTGCGACCCCTGCGCTCTTGGACGACGCCCGGCCGCTCGCCGTCGCCCCGCCCGTCCAGTCGCAAGCGTCGTCGCCCACCGGCCCTGGCGTGGGTACCGTGTCGGGGGTCGTGAACGGGCCGAGCCTGAACGACCCGCTCTTGAATGTCGCATTCTTCTCCGGCCCCGTTGCCCACGGCGTGTTTGCCGGGGCCGAGTCGCAAACTCAGTCGCGCCCGGCCACACTCGATGTGGGGCCGTCAGTCACCGCGCCGCGGTCCTCCCAGTCGGACTCGAAGGTCACTAGCAGTAGCGATCTGGCTAGCTCTAGCGTCTCCACGCCTGCCCCTGCGGGGATGGACCTCGGCGCCCCGGCACCAGTTGGCGCTCCCCCGTCCGTCCAGTCGTCCGGTGCCCCGCTCCTCCTCTACCCAGGCTTCACGCTGAACGGCTCGACCGCGAGTTACCAGACAATCAGTAGCCAGCAGTTCTCGAACTACGCCGCGTACCCGGTCCCGGTTGCGATTGTCGAGTACGGGATGCCGATGATGGGCAGGTACACCTACCAGCCGAAGCCGCCGACCTACGCGACGGTCAGCATCTCGTCGGGCGCGTTGCTGCGCGGGATTCCCAACGCGGGCGGCTTCGATGTCCAGTTCGCGCCGTCGTTCACGTTCACCGGCCTGCCGTCGGAAATCAACGCCCAAATCGCCCGCGAACTCTGGTTCGTCAAACCGCCGGCCGGCCACACGGGTTCGACGACACTCAGCGTGACATCGGACGACTACAACTTCAACCCTAACAACGGCGATGTGACGAACATCGGCCCCGCCACGCGCACGGTGACGTGGCAGGAGACGCCGTACGACGGCGGCGCGTGGGTGGCTGCGCGGGAGGACTTGAAAACGACTTATGACACCGCCTCGGGTTCGACGGCCCAGCGCCCGGAACCGCTCCAGACACCGGCATTCGCACCGCAGCTCGCCGGTAACGCCCGCATTGTCCGGGGCATCGACCTCAACTCCATCAGGGTCTCCCAAGCGAATCAATCCATGACGATGTCCAATCTCGCGGTCACAGGGACCGTCTGGACGGCCAACACCTGGAAAGGGACGCAGATCAAGTTGTTCGAGGCCAAGCCTTATGCGCAACAGTCCGGCATCCTCAAACAGAACGTGACCGAAAACGTTTTCCAGGACTTCAAATACAACTGCCACGGCTTCACGTTCGGCCTGTCCAGCGTCGTGGTGAACGGCCAAGCCAGGAGTTTCTGGATTCACGACCCCAACGATGTGAAAATACTCGTGGCAGAAACTCTAACCTACGCACAACTTACCCCGTCGGGTGATTTCCCGCCCCACGACAACCCGCAGTTCAACCAAACGGTATTCGTCTTTTACGACGCCGATGGTACGCCCGTCCATAGCTGCGTTCTTTCTGGTAACACCGTCTACAGAACCCCTGGGCCGAACTTCGCCGTGGACCCCGACGCGACGCCCGTCGTGACCAAAAATGGGAACTCCCCTTTGGAAGGGGCCGATGGCACCTACACCCTGAAAAAGGTCGAAAGTGTTTACGCTAACTACGGGGCGAAGAGTACAAAGATGTACTTCTTCAACAAAGATTCAGTGCCCGGCCCGTAGAGTGACTCATCATTATCGGGGGCATAATCATGGGTCGCCGTCGGCTGGCTGCAGGCTGCCTAGCCCTTGCGATTGTGGCCGCGTTTCTCCTTTTCCTTTATCCGCGACTCCGGCACCGCCACCAGATGAAGCCCGACTCAATCCAGTGCGAGATCGCCACCAAAGAGTCTCTGCCAGGCGTCCGTAACGCGCTCGACATCGGCTCTAACCCGCTGGTGCGCTGCGGGGAATTCTTCCGTCTGCGCGTCACGAACACCTCCGGCGGGCCGGTGCCGTTCATAGACGGTGCGGTCGGTTCGGGCGGCGTGAAGCGCGGCGTGATCGATGCGGAGGTCTCCGACGAACAGGGCAACGTCGTGGGCTACGGGTCGGCCATGAAATCGACCATCGACTTCATGGTTACTGTCCCCGAGGAATCCGTCAACTTCCCCGCGCCCGGCACCATGTACTGGCCCGCCGGCGAGACGGTCGTCGAGGACTTGCCGCTCAGTCACCCTACGTTCGCCCGCCGCAGCGGCGGTCGCCTAGAATGGCTGCCGGGCCGCTACCAGGTGCGCGGAACCTTCACTTACTACCCGTCGCCGGGCGAGATGCGTACGGTCAAATCCGCGCCGGTGTGGGTGACGATTACCGCCGAACACATCGCCGAGTGGCAGGCGCGCTAGTAGCACCCCGGCGGAGGCCACCGCATGACTTACGCACGGCGGCGCAAGTAGCTCGGGCAGTAGAAATAAAGAAAGCCCAGGGACGCCGTCCCTGGGCTTTCAGCCTACCACTCGCTCACACTGGGTGCGAGCTTAGTACATGTCGTCGTAGCCGCCCGCCACGCCCGCCGGCTTTGCGCCGTCTTTGGGGGCGTCGGCCACCAGCGCGTCGCTGGTTAGCAGCAGCGTCGCCACGCTCGCGGCGTTTTGGAGGGCGCTGCGGACCACTTTCGTGGGGTCGATGACGCCCTTCTTCACCATGTCGGTGTACTCGCCGGCGCGGGCGTCGTAGCCGTAGTTCTGCTCCTTGTTGCGGAGCACCTCGTTGGCCACGACGTTGCCGTCGTCGCCCGCGTTCTCGGCGATCTGCTTGATGGGGGCTTTGCACGCGCGGACGATGATGTTGTAGCCGATCGTCTCGTCGCTACTCAGGTGCTCGGCCTTCAAGCCCTCGCTCGCCCGCAAGAGCGCCACGCCGCCGCCGGGGAGGATGCCCTCCTGGTTCGCGGCGCGGGTGGCGAACATCGCGTCCTCGACGCGCATCTTCTTCTCTTTGACTTCGCTCTCGGTGGCGCCGCCGACGTTGATCTTGGCCACGCCGCCTTGGAGTTTGGCCACGCGCTCGCTGAGCTTCTCCTTGTCGTAGTCACTCGTCGATTTGTCGAGTTCCTTCTGGATTTGCGCGACGCGCGCGGTGATGGCCGACTTCTGGCCGGCGCCCTCGATGACGACGGTGTTCTCCTTGTCGATCTTGACCTTCTTGGCGCGGCCGAGGTCTTCGAGCTTGATGGTCTCGAGTTGGATGCCGAGGTCTTCAAAGATTGGCTTGCCGCCGGTGAGGATGGCGATGTCTTCGAGCATCGCCTTGCGCCGATCACCATAGCCGGGGGCTTTCACCGCGCACGCCTTGAAGGCGCCGGGGTTGCGCATCTTGTTCACCACCAGCGTGGCGAGCGCTTCGCCGTCAACATCCTCGGCGATAATCAAAATCGGCTTGCCCTGCTGCAACACCTTTTCAAGAATCGGCACGAGGTCGCGGTTGCTGCTGATCTTCTTCTCGTAGATCAGAATGTACGGGTCGTCGAGTTCCGCTTCCATCTGCTCGTTGGTCACGAAGTACGGCGACAGGTAGCCGCGGTCGAACTGCATCCCCTCCACGAACTCGTGGCCGGTGTCGATCGTCTTGCCTTCCTCGACGGTAATCACGCCGTCCTTGCCGACCTTGTCCATCGCCTCGGCGATGATCGCGCCGATCTTGCGGTCGCCGTTCGCGGCCACGGTGGCGACGTTCTCGAGGTCTTGCTTCGACTGCACGCTGATGCTCATCGACTGCAACTTCGCCACGATGTCGGTGACGGCCTGCTCCATCCCGCGCTTCATCAGCATCGGATTGGTGCCGGCGACGACGGCCTTTAGCCCCTCGTTGAAGATGGCCTCGGCGAGCACGGTCGCGGTGGTGGTGCCGTCGCCGGCCACGTCGCTGGTCTTCGAGGCGACCTCGCGCACCATGCGCGCGCCCATGTTCTCGTAGTGGTCGGGGAGTTCGATCTCCTTCGCCACCGTCACGCCGTCTTTGGTGACCGTGGGCGAGCCGAACGACTTCTGGATGATGACGTTGCGGCCCTTCGGCCCGAGCGTGACCTTGACCGCGCGGGCCAACTTCGAGATGCCGCGCTTCATCGCCTCGCGGGCTTCCTGGTCGAACGCAATCTGCTTGGCAGCCATCGGTAATCCTCGTGGGGTGTGGTTTGGGGGGGTTAGGAAATGACGGCGAGGATGTCGTCTTCGTGCATGACGAGCACTTCGCCGCCCTGCGACTTCTTGGCGTCCTTGAACTCGTCGCCGGCCCACGAGGTGAACAGTACCTTGTCGCCGACGCTGATTTGCAGGGGCGTGCGCGTGCCGTCTTTTTTGTTCAGCTTGCCCGGCCCGACCGCGAGCACCTTGCCCCGCTGCGGCTTCTTCTGGGCGTTGTCGGGGAGCAGGATGCCCCCCGCGCTTTTTTCGTCCGAGAGTTCGCGCTCGACGATCACGCGGTCGCCGATGGGTACCAAGTTCATGAGCAAGACGCCTCCGCCGTGGGAACAAACCCGACTCGTGCCAGTCGCCAAGGCAAGTTGCGTGCCCACGCCCGCCGAGTGACGGAAGCCACTGCCGGGCCACGAGTTACGGCATCACTGGGGCGGAGACGGGCGGACGGTTGCTGACAGGATGGCGAGTTCCGCAGGGGGGAGTGTGCCGGAATGGCAGAGGAGGGGTCGCGGAACTCGGATCGCGGCGTCTGCTTCTTCCGTTCCGCGATCCGCGATCCGAGTTCCGCGACTCCGTCACCCCCGCTTCGCCATCGTGATGCACCGCCCGCCGTCGGAGTGCGACACCTCGTCGAAGAACGTGCGAATCAACAGTAGCCCCCGGCCGCAGGCGCGCTCGACGTTCTCCGGGTCGGTCGGGTCGGGGAGTGCGGCCGGGTCGTAGCCCCTCCCCTCGTCGCGCACCTCGACCTCCAGCGACGGCGCGCGTGTCGCGCGGATGACCACCGCTACCCGCCGGTCGCGGTACGGCGCCTCGGCCGCGCGGCGCTTGACGGCCGCGTGGTACGCCTCCCAGTCGTTGAGTTTCAGGTCGCTCGACACTTCCAGGTTGCCGTGCACCACCGCGTTGACGACCGCCTCGTGGACCGCGATCCCGAGGCGCATCTGCGTCGCCTCGGTGAAGATGTTGAGCTGCTTGAGCACCGCCTCGACCTGGCCGACCACTTGGGCGGACAGGCTCGGGTCGTTCTCGAGCACGAAGCGGTACTCCGCGCCGGTCATGCGGCTCAGGAGTTTCGACTGGTCGGCCCGCATGGCGCCCACCGCCAAAAGTTCCTCGGTCAAGTTCACCAGGTCCCGCGCCAGGTAGCGCTTCGGCAGGTAGCCGCTCGCCCCGGCCCGCAGGGATTGCACCGCCAACTCCTCGCTGCCGCGGTCGGTGGTCATGACCACCGGCACCCCTGGGAACTCAGTCTTGAGCGCCCCGGCCAACTCCAGCCCGCTCATCTGCGGCATGTGGAAGTCGGTGAGCACCAGGTCCGGCGGACAGGCCCGCACGGCCGCGAGCGCCTCGGCGCCGCCGGGGACGACGGCGCAGGTGTGCCCCGCGCCGGTGAGGATGAACTCGACGTGCCGCGCCTCGACGGGCGAGTCTTCGACCACGAGAATGCGGGCCATGACACCACTCGCGCACAAGTCTGGGGCGGCACTCGTGTCAGTCTAATCCCGGCGCGGCCGGGGTGCGAGGCTATTTCGCCAGCCCCCGAGTCAGGAACGCCTCGAACCCCGCGGCGTCGTTGATCTTGCCCTCGCCGTAGGTGTCCACCACCCGCACCGCGCCGCCGGGCTGCGGCTCTAATATCACGTACAGCGGGCGCTGGATATTCTGGAACACGGTGTCCTGGAAGCGCAGATTCTCCTCGCCCATCGCGCTCAAAACCTCCGCACCCGGCGGCGATTTGTACAGGCCGGGTTCGACGGTATCCGTGTAGAGTTGCACCAGCCGGTACTTCTTGAGCGCTTGCGTAATCTCGGGGCGCGGGAAAACGTTGTCCTCGTTGAGTTTACAGTTCGAGCACGTCACGCCGGTGAAGTCCACGAACACGCGGCCAGGCGCCCCCGGCGCGGCGGCGCGGGCCTGCTCAAGCGCGTCGGCGAGGTCCGGCGACCACGGCAACTCGCGCGCGTCAGTGGCCCCCGTCGCCCTCGGCTCGGGCAGGAGGAACGCATTCACCCAGGCGTAGACACCCCCGGCCGGGCGGTGCCCAACTAACCCCGGCGCGAGGTAGACGCCGAGTGTGAGGAACGACAGCGCCGCCACTAGCCGCCCGACGCCGACCTGGTTCGTCTCCTCGTAGTCGTGCGGCAGCCGGAAGCGGTTCAGCAGGTACAGCCCGCACGCCAGCGCGATCACCACCCACGCCGCCAGACACAGGTCGTAGGTGAACAACTCGGCCTTGCCCGAAACGCGCAACTCGGCGGTGCGGAAGAACTTCAGCGCCGCGGCGAGTTCCAGAAACCCCATCACCGCTTTGACCGTGTCGAGCCACCCGCAGCGCGGCAGCTTCTTCACGAGGCTCGGGAACAGCGCGAGCAGGAAGAACGGCGAGGCGAACGCGGCGGCGAACGCGAACCCGGCCAGCATGAGTTCGCCCCTGCCGAACCCGCCGCTTTCGAGCACGCCGGCGAACCCGCCGAGGAACGGCGCGACGCAGGTGAAGCTCACCAGGCTGAACGCCAGCGCCCCCGCGACGGTGCCGACCACGCCGCCCGCCTTGCGGCCCCGCTCGGTCGATTGCAAGAGATTCGACTCCAGCCGGGTGACGCGGCCGGTGACGAGCAGGTAACTCAGCAGCGACAGCAGCGGGAGCACAATGTAGAGCGAGCGCCCGCCGCCGTAGGTTTCGGGCAAAATCGGCTGCGACTTCG
>CAXTPM010000058.1:0-14501 GCA_964245865.1 uncultured Fimbriiglobus sp.
CGCGGCTCACCTCGCTCGGCCTCGCAGAGCAGTTGCACGACTTGACTGTGCTTGACGAGTTATTGCAATCCCTGACTGATCTCACGACGCTCGACGCCCGCGGCTCGCGCGTCGGCGACGCCCTGCCCCGACGGCTCGTCGGCGTGGGGCTGCGGAGCCTCGAACTCGCCGGCTGCGGTCTGACACCGGACGCCGAGCTACCCGCCGGGCTAGTACGACTCGACTTGGGATTCAACGCCCTCGGCGACCAGTGCATGGTGCGGCTCGCCGAAAGTGGGGCGCTCGCCGACTGTCTCGATCTTGGCTTGGCCGGCAACCGCCTGAGCGGGCGCGGCCTCGCGGCGACATTGGCAGGGGTGCCGAAGCTAGAGCGACTAGACGTGCGGGCGAACCCCGCGCTGGGGGCCGCGGAGTGTGCGGCGTGCGGGGCGGTGCCGAGGGGGCTGCGGCGCGTGGGGCTGACGGCGGCGGGGGCGTGAACGAGAAAAGTCCAGGGGCGACCACCCCTGGACTTCGAGGCGGCGCAAGTAGACCGCACGCATCAATCGGTCAGTTCGATGTCGTAAACGTTGTCATTTCGATGCTTCACTGTAAACGTCAGGGTGGTCGTCTCGACTTTGAGATACTTGGCGGGGACACTCGTCGGTTTAGCGGGGGAAGCCTTCGGCCGACCCGCGCCGGGGGGGCCGGACGCGCCGGGGGGGCCGAGCGGAACGAGTTTCGGGTCGATGGTGACTTTGGTCTCGCCGATTGGCCCTTCGAAAACCCTATAGGTGCCGTCGGGCTTGATGAGTGATACGCCGACCTTGCCGGGGGTACCAACCGCGTGGAACGTGATGGTGCCGCCCGATAAAGGTTCGCCTTTGTAAGTCACTTTCCCGCTGATCTCGCCCATGGGCGGCATGCCGCCGGACGAGCCGCAGCCGGCGAGACCAATAGAGCCGAGGAGGCAAGCTGCAATGGACGCTGAACGACGGAGCCGGAACATCAAACAGTCCTCGTGGAAATCCTACTCGGGAAACGAAGCCGGGTTAGCTTCGCAGCTAACCCGGCGCGATTTGGCGATTTGGTCGGCTTAGGGAATCGAAATCACTTCGCCGCCGTTGGGCGTGAAGAGCGAGGTCATCGTTACTTTGTCGGTGCTGTAGCTAAGGCTGCGGACGCTGCCGTCGCCCATGCCGAACAGCACGCCGCTGCCGTAAGGGCCACCGAACGAAGCGGCGATCTTGTCGGCGTCGTCGCCGGGGGGGTCTTGAACGAGTCGGGTGGACCGCTCGTACCAGTAACCGCCCGCCGACGGGTAGGGTTTGGGCATCCCGTTGCCGTCGCACAGAGTCTTGTCGTCACACATCCACGGCATCGGCCCGCGAACGACTCCACCCTGGCCACCCATGCCGATGCTCTCGTCCCAGTTCTCGCCCTTGCGAGGGGAGAGTTGCGAGCGGAGCAAAGCCTTGCCGCCGACGAAAATCGTGTTCGAAGAGCCGTCGCTGATGCCCTGAATCGTCAGGCTAACATTATAAGGGGTTTCGTCGTTATTCTTGGGGCGACGCGGCGCGCGCCATTCGACTAGTTTGAAGACGAGGTTGTTGCCGGCGTAATCGGTCGTGGCACCAATGGCTTGCTTGTTGGGGTTATCAGGATAGGTGGTAAAGTCCTCGAAAATCCAGCCGCCGGTGCCCGTTGTTGCCACACCGTCGGTCCCCCGCCCCGGCTCAACGAACGTCTTGACTGGTACGGTCCACTTGTAGTTGGCGTACAATGCGGCCTGCTCGAGGTACGGCAAGGTTTTGACGTACCAGCTCGTTGTTTCGATCATTTGCGGAGCGACGAGGCCGTTGTACCAGCCGTTGCTGGGCAGCCTGCCGACCGCGTCGTTGTGGCCGTGCAGAGCAAGCGTGATCTGCTTCAGATTGTTCGTACTCTGCGTCCGCGCGGCCGCCTCGCGCACCTTCTGCACCGCGGGCAGCAGCAGGCCAATCAAAATCGCAATGATGGCGATGACGACCAGCAATTCAATGAGGGTAAACGCTGAGCGCTTCCGGCGTTCGGACATGAGACACCCTGGGAGAGAAGAGTGGAACGAATTGTCTGGCGAGCGGCGCAATGAGTGTCGCGCGGGAGTCGGTCGCCATTGTTACTGTAGCCACGGTGTTGGAAGAGTCAACGGCGAGTCGGATTCGTGAAGGTCGCCGGCCGACTCGGGCGCCAGGCGATCGGGCGCCACTGGCCGGCCGCGGCGCGACTCCGCACAATACCCTGCCCGCAACACTCGCCCGGATCGGATGCCGCCATGGCCGTCAACCTGCCGCCGCACTACCACGACGCCGAGGCGCGCTACAAAAAGGCCCGCACGGCCGAGGAGAAGCTCGTCGCGCTGCGGGAAATGTGGGTGATCCTGCCCAAGCACAAGGCCAGCGAAAAAGTCCAGGTGATCCTCAAGACCAAGATTAGCGAACTCACCGACCAGATCGAGGCCGAGAAGTCCGGGCCGAAAAAAACCGCGTCGGGGGCGACGAAAGTCCCGCGCCAGGGGGCCGGGCAGGTAGTGTTCCTCGGGCCACCCAACGCGGGCAAGTCGCGGCTGCTGGGTCGGCTCACTAACGCCGCGCCGGCGGTGGCGCCGTACCCGTTCACCACGCGCGAGCCGATCCCCGGCATGATGGACTACGAGGATGTCCGCGTGCAACTGATCGACCTGCCGCCGATCACGGCCGACCACTACGACCCGTTCGTCACCGACATCACGCGCAGCGCCGACGCAGCGCTGTTATTTCTCGACCTCGCCGAAGACGACGGCGCGGAGCAGACCGTGGCGGTCGTCGAGCGGCTGAAGCGCGCCCGGCGCCGGCTTGACGCAACTCGCCTGGGGGACGACGACCCGACGGTGTATACTTTGCCGACGCGGGTGGTGGCGAACAAGGGCGACGACGGCGCGGCCGAGTTGCGACTCGAAATCGCGCGCGAAACCCTGGGCGACGAGCTACCAATTAGCGTGGTGTCGGCCGAGACGGGGGCGGGGTGTGACGAGCTGCGGGCGGAGATATTCAATCTCCTCGGCGTGATGCGCATATACACCAAGCAGCCCGGCAAACCCGTGGAGAAGTCGAGCCCGTTCACCTGCCCGGCGGGGTCGAGTGTTTCGGAGTTCGCGGGCTACGTCCACGGCGACTTCGAGGACAAGGTGAAGACCGCGAAAGTGTGGGGCAGCGGCGCGTTCGACGGTCAGACCGTGGGGCGCGACCACATTCTGCAAAACGGCGACGTAGTCGAGCTAGTGCTACCTTAAATCCCAGTATCGAGCGGCATGTCCGAAGCGGCCCCCGAGTCCCGACCCACGAGTTACGATTCCGTGCTGGCGCGGCACGGGCTGACGCGCCTGGTCGGGGTGTTCGCGCTGCCGCCGGGCCTCACAGTAGAGCGGCAGGCGCGGGTGATCCTGCGCACCGAGCGCGGCCTCGAGAGCGGGGTGGTGCTGTGCCCCGCCACGCCGGAGGCGGTGAGGGCCGCGACCGACCCGACGCGCGGGCAGGTCGTGCGCCCGGTGAACGCCCAGGACGAAAAACGGCTGAGTGATTTGGTGGGCATCCACGACCGCGAGTTCGCGCGCACCGAGGCGCTTATCCGCGAACACAAGCTGCCGATGCAACTCGTCGATTTGGAGCACCTGTTCGGCGGCGAGCGGGCGGTGTTTTACTTCCTCGCTGAGTCGCGCGTCGATTTCCGCGACTTAGTCAAAAGTATGGCGCGCGAGTTCCAGACGCGCATCGAGTTGCGGCAGATCGGGGTGCGCGACGAGGCCAAAATCCTCGCGGACTACGGCGACTGCGGGCGCCCGGTCTGCTGCAACACGTTCCTGGCGGTGATGCCGCCGGTGAGTATGCGCATGGCGAAGTTGCAGAAGTCCACACTCGACCCGAATAAACTCTCCGGCCGCTGCGGGCGGTTAAAGTGTTGCCTGCGCTACGAGCAGGACGTGTACGAGGCGTTCGAGCGGGAGCTGCCGCCCTTGGGAACGCGCGTGGTCACGCTCGGGGGGCCGGGGCGGGTGCTGGCCCACGAAACCCTGGCCAAGCGCGTGCTGGTCGAGTTCGAGGACGGGCCGCGCCTCCCAGTGAAACTGGACGAGATTTTGAGCCAAGTCGCGCCGCCGCGCCCCGGCCCCTCGCACTAGACTAGTTATGCCGAACTTACGGAGTGCGATGCGTGGACCCCAAGCTCTTCGACCTCAGCCGCCGCGACGGGCGCTACGCCTACGAAGCCTACGAGTTCGTCTGCGAGGCGGTCGCGTTTACCCAGGAGCGCCTCGGCCGCGCGCCGCAGGAGGCTGACGACCCCGACGCCGACTACCACGTCGGCGGCGAGGAGTTGGCCCGCGGCGCGTGCGAACTGGCCGTGCTCGAGTTCGGCCTGATGGCTCCGGTGGTGTTCCGCCAGTGGGGCTTGGCCCGCACCGATGATATTGGCAACGTGGTGTTCAACCTCATCGGCGCGCAGTGCCTGAGTCAGTCCGAGCGCGACGACCCGGCCGACTTCCGCGACCTGTTCGACGTGGAGCAGGCGCTCGGCGACGGCTTCTCGCTCACCCTCGGCGACTAGCCCAAAAGCCGGGGCGCGCGATGACGGGTGCGCGACTGCGCTTCGCCCTGGCGCTCGGGCTGTTTCTCGCGTGGCTCGGCTGGCTGGCGTGGGCCTACGCCGCGAAGGACGCCCACCCGATCGTGTCGCGCGGGCAACTCACCGCCGCGACGCACTGGGTGGTCGCCGACGTGACCCTCGGGGCGGACGGACTGCCGGCGGAGGCGATCACGATCACGCAAGTCCTTGTTGGCGCGGACCTGAAGCCGGGCGGGGCGATCACTGTGAACAGCCTGGCCAGCGCGCTGCCGCCGGGGGCGGCTTCGTTCCCAGGGCCGGGGCAGTACTTCCTACCGCTAGTCGCCGACGGCCGGTCGTACATGGTGGCCGGGCTGCCGCGCTCGCCGAGGTACGAGCCGCAGACGTTCGCCCGCCCCCCCATTTACCCGTGGACCCCCGCGACCGAGCGGCAGGTGGCGAAATTGCTCGCCGGGCGGGTGGAGTAGGCGCGAACCGCCCCCGCCCCGCGCGGCTCTGTGGGGTGGCGGCGGCGGGAATCGGCCCGCCGCCGCGGGTGGAGGGCCGAAATCGGTCTTGAACACTCAGGCGGTGGCCCATAAGCTAAGCACTCTGCGCGGCCCGCTCGCGTAGCTCAGTTGGTAGAGCTACGGTTTTGTAAACCGTAGGTCGTGGGTTCGAGTCCCACCGCGAGCTTGATCCTGGTGAGTGCCCGAGCGAGACGACAGAAACGGGTAGATGGCAGAGCGGTCAAATGCACCAGACTGTAAATCTGGCCTCTTCGGAGTACGGGGGTTCGAATCCCTCTCTACCCAGTTGTGTGGTTCGTGGCGCGTGGATCGTTGAAGACAAAACTGAAACCGTGTAGCGTCTTGTCTTCAACGATCCACGCACCGCGAACCACACAAAGCCTGCGGGAGTAACTCAACGGTAGAGTACTTGCCTTCCAAGCAAGCTGCTGCGGGTTCAAATCCCGTCTCCCGCTCTGACTTCGTTGGGATGGGACTAGCCGGTCGGCTGGGTTGTGCATAAGATGCGGGCTAGTCGGAAAAATCACGCTGCTGTAGCTCAGTGGTAGAGCACTTCATTGGTAATGAAGAGGTCGTGGGTTCAACTCCCACCAGCAGCTCTCGGCGAGCGGGGTACCAGTTCGCTGGCGCCCCGCTCGCCACAGTTCTGAACGCGGGGTTTTGACACGAGTCCGCGTTCGGGACGGGGTCGGGGATACAGTCCACAGGGCAGGGTTTGGTCGGGGTCGGTGGAGGCCGGTTGTCAAAACGGCCCTGATCTCAGGCGAAGCATCCTGATTGTGCGATAAGCTTCCGAAGTATGGGACTTCGGGGGCGGGTTTCACGGGCACCAGGCCCGACAGGATGGGGGAACGACCGGCACACAAGCCCGGCGGTCCCCGACTAGGAGATTTTGCGATGGCGAAGGGGACGTTTGAGCGCACCAAGCCGCACGTCAACGTCGGGACGATCGGCCACATCGACCACGGCAAGACCACGCTCACGGCAGCGATCGTCGCCCGCCAGGGGTACCGTAATAAGCTCAAGGACGTGAAGTCGTATTCGGAAATCTCCAAGGGCGGCACCGTCCGCGACGCCAACAAGACCGTGACGATCGCGGTGTCGCACGTCGAGTACGAGACCAAGTCGCGCCACTACGCCCACATCGACTGCCCTGGGCACGCCGACTACATCAAGAACATGATTACCGGCGCCGCCCAGATGGACGCGGCCATTCTGGTGGTCGCCGCCAACGACGGCCCGATGCCGCAGACCAAAGAGCACGTGCTGCTCGC
The DNA here is from genome assembly GCA_964245865.1 of uncultured Fimbriiglobus sp. Classification (GTDB taxonomy): domain Bacteria; phylum Planctomycetota; class Planctomycetia; order Gemmatales; family Gemmataceae; genus Fimbriiglobus. The sequence continues at coordinate 6,401 of CAXTPM010000058.1, forward strand.
CCGCCAGGTCGGTGTGCCCCGCTTGGTGGTGTTCCTGAACAAAGTCGATACGGTTGACGACCCCGAGTTGCTCGAACTCGTGGAACTCGAGATCCGCGAACTGCTGAGCAAGTACGAGTTCCCTGGGGACGAGATTCCGATTATTCGCGGCCAGTCGAAGGACGCGCTCGAGAACCCGACCACCGACGGGCCGGGGTCGCTCTCGATCGACGCGCTCATGGACGCGCTCGACAACTACATTCCCGAGCCGGTGCGCGAGCAAGATAAACCTTTGCTCATGTCGGTCGAGGACGTGTTCTCGATCAAGGGTCGGGGTACGGTGGCCACGGGGCGCGTCGAGCGCGGCACCGCCAAGGTCGGCGACGACGTGGAGATCATCGGCCTGCGCAAAGACAACATCAAGACGACCATCACCGGCATCGAGATGTTCCAGAAGACGCTCGACCAGGCCATCGCCGGCGACAACGTGGGCGTGCTCCTGCGGGGCATCGACCGCGATGGCATCGAGCGAGGCCAAGTGATCGCCAAGCCCGGTTCGATCACGCCGCACACCAAGTTCGAGGCGAACATTTACGTTCTCTCGAAGGAAGAGGGCGGGCGGCACACGCCGTTCTTCAGCGGCTACAAGCCGCAGTTCTACTTCCGCACCACCGACGTGACCGGCAGCATTAAGCTCCCGGCGGGCGTCGAGATGTGCATGCCCGGCGACAACGTGAAAGTTGACGTGGAACTCATGGAAGGGATGCCGGTCGCTATGGACGAAGGCTTGCGCTTCGCCATCCGCGAGGGCGGACGCACCGTGGGGTCGGGCGTGGTGACGAAGATCGTGGCGTAGTCGTGCATCTTTGAAAACAGAACTGACGTTGCCGGCGGCGAGATTTGCCGCTGGCGGCGTCCGTGTCGGGTTGATACAGTGGTGATGGTACCAGTCGTCTGCGGTCTTCACCGACCACTGTCTACTGACCACTCATCACTGCTCACAGGTCCGTAGCTCAACTGGCAGAGCGGTGGTCTCCAAAACCACAGGTTGCAGGTTCGATTCCTGCCGGACCTGCTGACGATTGTCGCCCGCCCTGTTGCCGCGAGGGGCGGGCGACGCTGCTGATTTCTCGAAAGCCGGCGCGGTCGCGCCGGCTTTCGCCGTTCCCGCGCCACACGAATTGGGCATTCTTCGCCGCTCTGGAGACTCGTGGCATGGCCACCGCCGTTCAAGTCAACCCGCCCGCCGTCTCGAGCGTCGGGCGCCCGAGTCTAGTGCTCGCCAGCGTGCTCGGCGCGGCCGTCGTCTTCGCCGGACTCGCGGTGGCGACCTCGATCCTGCCCCAGGCCTGGGAGACGTTCGTCACGCCGGCGCTGCGGCCGCTGGGGAGCATCCTGAATACGGCGCTGTTGCTCGCGGCCCAAGTGGCGGTCGTGGCGGTGTTCGTCTCGCTCGGCACGATTCTGGGCGGGCGCACCCCGCCCCACGGGCTGCGCGGCGGCATCTTCCTGGTGGTGAGCGCGGCGATTGCGATTTTCTTCGTCGTGCGCGCGATCGGCCTCAACGCCGAGATGGGCGGCATGGACCAGGGCACCGGCCGCATTCTCATGGCGATTGCCCTCGGGGCCGCACTCGCGCTGACGTACCGGGTGCTGGCGAGCCGGGTCGGCGAGGAGGCGATGGCGAGCATTGAGGAGCAGGGCTGGCTGCACTTGTTCAACTACAAGCCGACGCAGGGTCTGCGCATGCGGCGCTACACCATGGTGGGCTTCCTGCTGGTGGGCCTCAGCGGCGTGTATTCCTTGGTGTCGCACAACATGTTGCGCGGCGACTGGGTGCTCAGGATGCCGTACGCGGGCGAAAACGCATTCTGGCGCGTGGTCGCGGACCTCGGCGGCGTGGCACCGATTCTCCTGAGCGGCCTCGTGATCTGGCTGGCGTGGCGCGCGGTGAACGTGCCGCCGTTCGCGGACTTCCTGATTGCCACCGAAGCCGAGATGAACAAAGTCTCGTGGAGCACGCGCAAGCGCCTCGTCCAAGACACCATTGTCGTCATGGCGACAGTATTGCTGATGGTGTTGTTCTTCCTGGTGGTCGATGCGTTCTGGGGCTGGGCGCTCGGGAAGGTGCTTTCCACGCCGATCAACCCAACCGAAGTCCGCCGCCCGGCCGAAGGCGAAGGCTCGTGGTAGCCCCCGCCCCCCCCTTACCTGGGACGAGTACGATGGCCGACACGCATCCCCACGGCGGCTCCGAGGCGCCCGAAACCACCGCCCCGGTGGAGCCGGTCACGCCCGAGTTGCCGCAGGACCACGCCCCGAGCGGCTACTCCGACTCGGCCGCGCCGACGCACGGCTCGCAGGCCGGGGAGCCGCCGCACCACAACGCCGGCACGGTTCGCGCGGCCGAGCCGACGCCCGAAGACCACGACGAGCCGGTCAACAACGACGCCCCCGACGCGGATGAGGATCACGGCGAGTCGGCTGAATTAACCTCCGGCGAGCTAGTCGAGGGCGAAGTGCCGGTCGAGGAGCCGCCCGCCGAGGAGGAGTCGAAGAAGAAGTGGTACATCCTCAAGGTGACGAACGGCCGCGAGGACTCGGTGAAGGCGGCGATCGACCGCAAAATTAAAATCGAGGGACTCGAACAGTATTTCGGCCGCGTGTACGTGCCCGTCGATAAAGTCACCGAAATCAAAAAAGTGCGCGAGACCAAAAACGGCGAGAAGATCACCAAGGAGAAGCGCGTCGTCAAGGCGCACAAAAAATACCCTGGTTATTTGATGGTCGAGGTCGAGTTCAACGACGATGTCTTGTACTTGTTCCGCGAGACCTCGGGCGTCGGCGAGTTCGTCGGCAGTTCGAAGGGGAAGCCGCCCACCCCCATGCTCGACATAGATGTCCAGCGCATGCTCTCGGACGGCACTAACGACAGCGAGATCAAGGGCGGCAAGTCGAAGGTGGTGGTGAAGCTGAACTTCGAGAAGGGCGACAAGGTCCGCATCCGCGACGGCGCGTTTGCGAACATGGAGGGCGACGTGAAGGAAATCATCCTGCCCAAGGAGGGCGGCGCCGAGACGCCCAAGGTGAACGTGGTGGTGCAGATTTTCGGTCGCGGCGTGGAGATGGAACTCGACTACTGGCAGGTGGACAAGGTGTAAATGCGGAGGAGATTTGGCCGCAGAGTCGCAGAGCGCGCGGAGTGAAGACGGAGTAAGAATAAATCAGAATTGCGTTCGGAAAGCAAAAAACTTTCTTCTCTTACTCCGTCTTCACTCCGCGCGCTCTGCGACTCTGCGGCCAAATCTCCTCGTCCTCCGCTTGACAAGCACAGCAGACCGCTACAATCACAACTTCGAGTTTCCCGAGTTTCCCGACCCTGGTCCGGCGCGCGCGGCAGGGCGGTTTTTAGGTTGAGTCGCCCATGGCCAAGCAAGTCACCGCCTACGTCAAGCTCCAATGCCCCGGCGGTCTCGCCACCCCCGCCCCGCCCGTCGGCCCGGCGCTCGGTGCGCACGGCGTCAATATTGGGCAGTTCGTCAAACAGTTCAACGAGAAGACGGCGGCGCCCGACACCAAGGGGATGATGCTGCCGATCATCATCACGGTGTATTCGGATCGCAGCTTCGAGTTCAAGATTAAGTCGCCCCCGGCGGCGGTGCTTCTGAAGTTGGCCGCGAAGATTCCGCACACGAAAAAAGCGGGCGGCGACGTGATCCCCGCCGACAGCAAAAAGGGCGGCAAGTACAAGGGGTTCTCGGTCACGCAGGCGCAGGTAATCGACATCGCCAAGAAGAAGCAGGCCGACCTGAACGCGCGTGATGTCGAGCACGCCGCGCGCATTATCGCCGGGACCGCCCGGAGCATGGGTTTGACGATCGCCGAGGCGTAAGCCTTCGCATTTACCCTGTCACCACTCGCACTAATTTAGTTTAGTAACGCGAAGTGGGAGGAGTCGCCGGGCACTTCGCCCGCCTCCGCCAAACATGGAGCTTGACTGACAATGGCCGATGAGAAAACGACCGAGCCGCTTAGCAATCTGCCGCAGGATACGCCGCTTTCGACCGCCGACAACCCGGTGGTGACGGCGGCGGCCGCGGTGGAAGAAGGTCCGCGCAAGAAGAAGAAGCCGGGCAAGGCGCCCCGGCGGGGCCGCAAGTCGCGCAACATGCTCAAGAGCCAGGACCAGAAAGTCCGCGCCTCGGCCGCCCTGCCCCCCAAGGCGGCGGTGCAAATGCTCAAGTCGCTCAAGCGCGCGAAGTTCGACGAGACGGTCGAGATTCACCTGAACCTCGGCATCGACGCGGCGCAGTCCGACCAGACGGTGCGCGGCAGCGTGAGCCTGCCGAACGGCATCGGCAAGTCGGTGCGGGTGGCGGTGTTCTGCCAGGGCGACAACGTGGCGAAGGCGAAAGCCGCCGGGGCGGATATCGTCGGCGGGTCGGACCTCGTCGAGCGGGTGCAGAAGGAAAACTTCCTCGACTTCGACGTGGCGATTGCGACCCAAGACATGATGGGTCAGGTGTCGCGCCTCGGTAAAGTGCTCGGGCCGCGCGCCCTGATGCCGACGCCCAAGGCGGGCACCGTGGTGCCGGCGGGCCAAGACCTCACCGGCGTGGTGCGCGAGTTCAAGGCGGGCAAGGTCGAGTACCGCTCGGACAAGACGGGCCAGTTACACGCCCGCGTCGGCAAGCTGAGCTTCGACGACCAGAAGCTGGTCGAGAACATCATGACGTTCGTCGAGACGGTGCGGGCCGCGAAGCCGTCGGGGGTTCGGGGGAACTACATCAACGGCGTCGTACTGAGCGCGACGATGTCGCCGGGTATTAAGATGTCCGTCTAGTTGGGCGGCAGACACACATACAAGTTTAATCCGTCCAACTGGGGTGCGTGATGAGTAAAAAAGTCAAGGACATGGAGTTGACGGCGCTGCGCAAAGCGCTGTCGGCGACCAAGGATTTCGTGCTGCTCGAGCCGCTCAAGGTTGACGCGGCGACCGACTACGAGTTCCGCCGCAAGCTGCGCGAGAAGTCAATTCGCGTGCAGATGGTGAAGAACAGCTACGCCAAAAAGATTTTCGGCGAGTCGGGGCTGAACGCCGGCGAAGTCTGGTCGGGGCCGACGCTGCTCTGCTACGGCGGGGGCAGCGTCAAGGAACTCTCTAAGTCGGTCGAGACCGCGCTCAAAGAGTCGAAGAAGGACGCGAAAGCGCCCGACAAGTTTAAGGTCAAGACCGGCGTGGCGGACGGTAATCCGACGACGCTCGAAGACATGACGAAGATGCCGACGCGTGAGGAGGCCATAGCCAACGTGCTGGCCATTGCGCTCGCGCCTGGGGCCAACCTCTTGGCGGCACTGATCGGCCCCGGCGGCACGGCGCTAGCGCTGGTGAAGGCGGTCGAAATGAAGGCGGGCGAGGCCGGCGACGCGAGTCCGGCCGAGGCGGCGCCGGCGACCGACGCGCCGGCCGTGGCGAGCTAGTTGCACGCGAAACATCGAACCAGGCTATTACGTGTTCCCCCGCCGGGTTGCTTCCCCCGGCACATTTAGTCGAAGGATATTTGAGATGAGTGCGATTGCAGAACTGGGCGACCGGATTTCCAAGCTGACGCTGGTCGAGGCGGTTGAACTCGCCAAGTACATGAAGGACGAGTACAAGATCGAGCCGGCCGCGGGCGGCGGCGGTGGCGGCGGTGGCCCGGTGGCGGTGGCTCCGGTCGAGGCGAAAGTCGAGCCGACCGAATTCAACGTCATCCTCGCCGGCTTTGATGCCACGAAGAAAATTGGCGTCATCAAAGTGGTGCGCGAACTGACCGGCCAAGGGCTGGCGGAAGCCAAAGCGACCGTCGAAGGTTCGCCGAAGACGATCAAGGAAAGTGTGGACAAGAAGACCGCCGAAGACATCAAGGCCAAAGTCGAGAAGGAAGGCGGCAAGATCGAGATCAAGCCGGCCGGCTAGTCGCACTTCGAGTGAGGTTGCCGCTGGCCGGACACGAGATTCGGTTGGTTGGCAAGAGGAAAAGCGAAAAAATACCCAGCCCCGGTGGTCAACGCCGCCAGGGCTGGGTATGATACGTTCACGCGAGTCCCCGCCCCTACCGTCCGCACGGCCCCCGTAGCTCTCCAGTCGCCGCGATTGACTTGCTTGCCCGGACAAGTCGGCGTGTGCGAACAGTACACTACCTGGAAATGCTTGACTGTGGGCCGTTCGTTCGTCGGTTCTGCGGGAGACGTTCCTTAGTCTTGAGAGCTTTCTCGGTGAACTGTTTTCAATGCGCCGCGGTCGGACTGGTCTTACCACCGACCCGGAGTGCCGTTGATTGGAAATTGTGCCGTGCCGCTCTGCCGGGCTGGGTTCAGGGGAACCCGGTCGGCGGGGCCGTGTCTGTTGGTTCACCCGTCGAAGTCACGCTACCCCCGACGTAACTGCCGCGCCTCGCCGGGTCGTCTCGCTTCACTCGCGGGTTCCGGCGCGGTTGCCGCCTCCCCATTGCCCTCCGCCCTCATTCCGGGAAGGAAACGACGCTATGGCCATCCCGGCCGTCCGCATCATCGCTCCGAAACAAGACCGCAACTTCGGCCGCTTCGGGGATGCAACCTCGGTGCCGCCGCTGACCGATATCCAGACGCGCTCTTACGACCGCTTCCTGCAACTGAACGCGACCTACGATAACCGAACCCCCACGGGGTTGGAAGGCGTGTTGCGCGAGATTTTCCCGATCGAGAGTTTCGACAAGAAAGTCGCCCTGGAGTACGTGAAGTACGACCTCGGCAAGCCGCGCTACGACACCGACGAGTGCCGGCAACTGCGCCTGACCTACGGGCGCCCCTTCCGCGTGTGGCTGCGCTTGCGCAAAGCCGACGGCACGGCGGTCGAGGAGGAAGTGTATCTCGGCGACATGCCGATTATGATCGGCGGCGGCGAGTTCATCATCAACGGCGCCGAGCGCGTTGTGGTGAGCCAACTTCACCGCAGTCCCGGCGTGGACTTCGTGGTCGAGCGCGAGGCCGACAAGGATATGCACTCGTGCCGGATCATCCCCGAGCGCGGCAGTTGGATCGAAATCAACTGCACGAAAAAAGATACTCTGGGGGTGCGCATCGACCAGTCGGGCAAGTTCAGCGCGCTGACGCTCCTCCGCGCCATGGACCCGATGTACAGCACGACGGCCGCGATGATCCGGGAGTTCAACCCGGACGTGCAGACGCTGATTATCAACGAGGCCGGGGCGCGCGAGAAGTTAGTCGGCGATGTCGAAGCGGGTATCCTGCCGATGGTCGCGGTCGATGACGTAATCGACCCCGAGACGGGCGAAGTGTACGTTGACGCGGGCAAGCCGTTCTCGAGCATTGCCGTTGACCGCATGATGGCGTCGATGGTGCGCGAAGTCACGGTGCTTCCCACCCCTAAAGACCCGATCATCTTGCAGTCGCTCGGCGAGGACGGCACCGACTCGCACGAGTCGGCGCTACTCAAGATTTACCAGCGCTTGCGGCCCGGCAACCCGGCCGCTTTGGAGAAGGCGCGCGAACTGTTCCGCGAGAAGTTCCTCGACCAGAACCGCTACCGCCTCGGGCGTGTGGGGCGTTTCCGCATCAACCGGAAGTTCAACCAGACGGTCGCCGAAACCGAGATGACGCTGCGCGCCATCGACTTCGTGAACGCGATCAAATACCTGCTGGATTTGCGCGCCGGCAAGGGCGGGGTCGATGACATCGACCACCTCGGCAACCGGCGCTTGCGCACGATCGATGAACTCGCGGCGGACGAGTTGCGCAAGGGATTCCTGAAGCTGCGGCGCACGGTGCAGGAGCGGATGGCGCTGAAGGTCGCCGAAGAGAAGGAGATGACGCCGCGCACGCTGATCAACCCCAAGTCGGTGTCGGCGGCGATTGAGTATTTCTTCGGGCGCAGTGAATTGTCGCAGGTCGTGGACCAGACCAACCCGCTGGCGCAACTGACGCACGAGCGGAGGCTTTCCGCGCTCGGGCCAGGGGGCTTGAACCGCAAGCGCGCGGGCTTCGAAGTGCGCGATGTGCACATTAGTCACTACGGGCGTATTTGCCCGATCGAGACGCCGGAAGGCACCAACATCGGGCTGATTTCATCGCTGGCAATTTT
>CAXTPM010000059.1:0-4690 GCA_964245865.1 uncultured Fimbriiglobus sp.
CACCTTCTCGCGCAGCCTTTCTCCCACCCCGTTGACGACGTACTCCGCGCCGGTGCCGGCGGCGCGGTCGAACGCATCCTCTAGGAACGGCCTGATGTCCGGGAAGATCGGCACCCGCCGCGTGGCGCCGTTCTGGTGGTGCTCGGTCTTGGGCGAGTGGACCACCGTGACCCCGCCGGCCAAGTCGATGCCGTCCCACTTCAGGCTCAGCACCTCCGAGGGCGCCCGCAGCCCCGCGAACCGACTCAATGCGGCAATGAGTTGCCAGTCGGGCGAACATCGCTCGATGACCTTCAGCACCGTCTCACGCGGGATGTACGCCTGGCGGGCGGCGTCCGGGTTCGACGGCGGCCCCTTGCACTCGGCGAACGGGTTCGCGTCAACCAGCTTGTGGCGGAGCGCGTGCTTGAACACCATCCTCATGGTCTTCAGGTCTTTGGCGGTGGTGCCGTTGGCATACTCTTTCGCGCAGTGCCGCACCCAGTCGTCGGCCATCGCGGGGGTGATGCCACGCAACTCCGCGTCGGCGCCGAACAGTTTCACCACCACGTTGAGCGCCCGGCGGATCGAGTGCAGGGTGGTGCCCTTCGCCCCCGTGGCCAGCCGGCGGGCCATGTAGTCCTCCACGAACGCGCCCAGTGCCGCCGACTGCCGCCGGGGCACCAGCCCCACGGCCGCGAGCCGGGAGTGGAGGTCGTCGCTGATGCTCATCACCCAGCGGGCCGTTTCGGCGTCGGGGCTGGTGGTGCTGTTGAGCGCGGCGGCGAGGTGTTCGACGCGGAGCTTGACCCCCTCGGCGGCTTTGAGGGGCAGCTTACCGAGCCGCACGGATCGACGCTTGCCGTCCGGTTCGTGGAACTGGATGGTGCGGTTGCCGGTGCCGTCGGTGCTGAGCGATGCCATCGGGGACTCCTCGGGTGAGTGCTGACAGTCTAGCACGGTGCAATAGCAGGATCATGATGCCGTCGTCTGTCATCGAGTGCCATCAAGTGCCATCGTGTGACTAATTACACCCGTCGGCGAGGACGCGGGCCACCTCGGTTGCGGGGATCAGGCGGCGCCGGCCGATCAGAACAGACTTGATGGCGCCGTCGGCCACCCGCCGGGCCACTGAGCGCTCACTGATGCGGAGTTCAAGTGCGGCCTCGGGGATGGTGAGCGCCCTGCGGTTCAGGTCGGCGGCCACGGGGGCGAGTACGGTAATCGCTTTCATCGGTCGGTTCCTTAAGAGATTTCGGCTCGGGCTGTTCGTGGGTCCGTCGGGCCGGGCCTCACGGCGTTGCATTTCAAGCCGTAGCAGCGGAGGAAGTGTCTCAGGGCGAGCCACAGCCGTTATGCAGGTTCGCGGCGGCGTTGGTGCCGTAGTGCCTCACGAGTGGGTCGTCGGTGGCCACCAGCACCACCACGAACGTCTCGCGGTCGGGTTGGTGCTTCACGCAGCACCCCGCCGACCGGACTTGGCCGGCGCGGGCAGGACGAACAGCTCGGTGGAGTCGTGCCGCGCCGCCCAGTGCAGCCGGTCCCACTTCGAGCAGCCCCCGACCGACAAGAGCGTCACCCCTTCGGGGATGCGATCGGCGGGCGACAGCACCAGCGACCGGCCGGCGGCGCCGTCGCACCCGTACCAGGGCCGGCCCAGTTCGAGTGCCGCTACGCCGGTGCGCAAGACGGCGAACGCGCGGGCCAAGTCGGCCGGCGTGTCGCACCTGAGCCGGAACGCCAGTTGGCCGGCGTGCAGCTTGATGAGCGGTGGCCACTTCTCGAGCGCGCGGGCCAGTTGGGTCGCGGTCATCGGCCGGCCCCCGTCGGTTCGCACGGGCGGTCATCGACGCCGAACTCGGGGCCGTAGTCGCCCTGTTGCGCCGGGTCGCCCGGCAGTCCCGCCGAGTTCCGGCACGACTGGGCCGGTGCTACGTTTTCAGGAGTTTGCGCCTCTGTCGTGCCAGGTGTGCCAGCCGTGCCAGGTTCACCCCGGACGGGGGCCGGTGGCTCGGGCAGGGACCACACCGCCCTTGCCGGAAAGCCCCTCACCTCGCGTACAACCTTCAGTTCGTTCGCCGCGCGCTCGACGCATTGCTCGGCGTGCCCCGCCACCTTCGCCCGCCGCAGCAAGTCGGCGCGCTCGGCCGGCCCCTCGGCGAGTACACCACGCAGCCACTCGCGCGCCTCGTCCCGCGCGGCGGGCTTCGGCCCCGGACGGGGCGGACCCACAGCACCGACGGGTCGTTCGGTCCTGACGACGCCCTCGTCCTCGGAGGTGATTGCCCACAACCCGCCGTCGTAGGCCAGCCCGAACGTCACCTCGGCCAGGTCGCGGCCCCGCACCCACAGGTTCCCCTCGGCCCCGTTGCGGTCGAGGATCAGCATCGTGTCGGCGGCCCCGGCGACGCCTTGGGTGCCGCTGATGCGCTCGAACGGGTCGTCTGACCACATCTTGCGTGTGTGGTGCAGCACCAGCGCCGACCCGCCGCGCCCGTGTACCACCTCGTGCAGCGCCCCCATGGCGGCGTAGTCGTCGGCATACGCCCCGTCTTGGCCGCGCTTGGGACTACGGAAGCGCTGCAGGGTGTCGATGACGACGAGGCCACCCTTGTTCGCCGCGAGCCAATCGTCGATGTCCTCCAGCCCCCCGGCCGCGGAGGTGTGGCTGCGGCAGCGCAGCGTCACGCCCTCGGGCGGTGCCCACTCGTAGGCTTCGAGCAGGCGCTTGGCGCGACTTTGGAGCCGGCGGCGGTTGTCTTCGAGGAACAACCCCAGCACCGGCGACCGCGCGGTCTGACGCCCCCCGAGGCAGGGGTAGCCCCCGGCGGCGATGGCGACCTGGTAGGCGAGCCATGACTTGCCCTCCTTGATACCGCCGGCCAGCACCGTCAGCCCCTCGGGCAGAACCCCGGCCACTACCAGGCGCAGCGGCGCGAACTCGACCTTCATCAACTCGGCCAGCCCGATGCCGGGGTCGAGGTGCGCCCTCGGCGGGGCCGGCGGCTTCGGCGTTGCGCGAGTGGGCGCTTCGGCCGCGTCCGGCTTGAGCGCGGCGGCAAACGCGGCCCCGCGCTCGGCCCAGTTCGTCCCCTCCCGCGCCGGGTCGGTCAGGAACTCACGCGCGTCCTTCGCCTTCCTCGGCGGCATCATCACCGTGATGCCGACGCCCGGCAGCGCAGCACGGAGTTTGGCGGCCACGGATCGGGCGCCGTCGCGGCCGGACCATTCGCCGTCCGGCCTGCAATCATTTTCGCCGAGGATCACGACTTCCGGGCCGGCGGCGAGGTCGCGCAGCAACTCGGCGAGCTTGTCGGCCCCGCTGTTGTTGCTCGGCCGGCCCACGGCGGCTAGCCCGGCGTGCGCCAGCGCCAGCGCGTCGGAAGCGCCCTAGCAGACGTAAACCCGCCCTGTAAGCTCGCGCCACCCGGCGGGCAGCGTGAGCCCGCGCGAGTGGCCATCCATGTGCATCTTGCCGCCGCCCCGGTAGCGCCGGCCCAGGCCGACGACTTTCCCGGCGGCGTCGCACTCCGGCAGCGTCCAGCACCCGCCGCCGGGTCCGTCGCCGCTCAGGTAGCCCAGCCCCGGTAGCGCGTCGGGCGCTTCGGCGGGCAGGCCGAGTTCGGCGGCGAGTTCGTCCCGCAGTTCGGGCGTGAGCCGGGCTGCGCACTCGGTGGCGACGCGGGAGACGTTCTGCGCCTTGGGCTTCGCCTTGCCGTCGGCGCCGAACGTGACGCGCGGCCCCGGCTTGGGGCGGGCCGCGCTCGGGTCGAGGTCGTGATACCAGCCCTCGCCGGCGCCGTTCTTGGTGGGGCGGTCGCTCGACTCGCGGAAGCAAATCACGCGGTCCCCGCCGGGGGCTAGTTTGCAGCGATCTCCCTTCTCGCAGATCGGGCAAGGCTCGTCGCGCGTGACGGGGTGCCAGGGGGCGCCGTTGGTCGCTTGGGCGGTGGCGCTCAAGAGTCACCCCCCGCCCGGCACGCCTGCATAGCCGGGGCAAACACGGGGCGGGGGTAGTTGACGGCCACGCCGAGGCGGCGCAGCTCGGCGGCGCACTCGGCGGCGGCGGCGAAGTCGCCGCGCGTGAGCGCGTTTTCGAGCCGCTGGAACCAGTAGCCGGGGAAGTCGCGCGCGACATCGGACGGGCCGGGGGGCGGGGCAGGCGGTCGGTGGATGCGGACGGTCACGGCGTGCGCCTCGCGGACTGGCGGCGGGGCAACGCGGCCCCTTACCAGTCCTGCCCACGAGGCCCGGTTTATCCGCCCCACCTTTCAGCCGGACAGCGCTAACCGGCACAATCATCACGGGTTATGGATTCTGTAGAATTACGACAGTATCCGGTATCCGGTGCCAGCTTTAGAATATCCGAGGGGGGCGGATAACTTAGCACGGCGGTTTAGGCCACGGCCTCGACGCTGCCGTCGTCGTGGCGAACGCCCCGGCGGATGCCGTGAACAGGCACTTCCGGCACGTCGCACTCGTTAGCGTCGTCGGGCGTACCGGCACGCACGCCACTCCTGACCATGCGCTTCATTTGGTCCCGCACTGCCTTGAACTCGGCGGACTCGTAGAGCGAGGCGGGCCGCTTCAGGTCGATCCGGCGCGCGAGTTCAGCCATGGCAATGTCCGGCTCGCCTGCCAAATGTACTAGCGCTTTGGTACACCTCTCACTCGGGCCGGGTTGTGTCGCGGCGCCTGTTGGCGCCCGGTT
>CAXTPM010000059.1:4700-6063 GCA_964245865.1 uncultured Fimbriiglobus sp.
TCGATCGCTCGCCCTGTGGTACCGGCAATTCGGCCCGGTTGGCCGTCGCGGCGGACAGAGGGTCTTGCGCCTCGCTGCGTCCAAGCCGGGCTGGGGCAGCGCCGGAGGGGGCGAGGAAGTCCCCGGCCAGTTCGAGGCGGTACAGGTCCACGATGCCCGAAGTTCTGGCGGTCAGGTTCGCCCGCCGACGACCGATTTCGCCCCGCGCCACCGCCGCGCCGAGGTCTTCCCCCTCCATGTAGCCGAGGTGGATGCAGCCGTTGTGCCTGAGAGTGCGAGGCAAGCGCGGGTCGGGCGCGAAGTCGTTCCCGTACTCGGCCTTCAGGTGGTCGCTGAAGTCGTAGAGTTCGAGTCCCGGCCGCTCGGCTGCCGCCTTGAGTTCAGGGCAGTTGCGGTAGAACGGCAGCAGCCCGCAGTTCGGGCCGGTGGCGTTCCAGTGCATGAGCGCCGTACCGTCGGGCAGCCCCGACAAATAGGCGATGATCAGGCCGGGCACCTCGGCGGCGGGGTAATCGACCGGCGTGAAGACCGCCCACGTCCGGGTCGTCATGTCGTAGAACGCCACCCCCCACGGCTCGGGCGTGGGATTCGTCACCGCGTCGAAGCGGTCATGCGAGTAGTGGAAGTAGACGACGCGGCGCGTCCGATAGTCGGGGAGCGGGGCGTAGGGCAGTCGTGCGGATGGCGGGCGGTACAGCACCGCGTCGGCGTCGGTCATGGTGCGAATCCCAAGGTGGTGCCCGGCGGCGCCGGCCGCACGGGGCGAACCCCTTGGGTGGCATTCCCCCGACGACCGGCGCCAAAGCGGGTGGCCCCCCGCCGCCGGACAAGGTGAAGTATCGATCCGGTTCGGCAGTGGTCAACCCGAACGCGCGGCACAACCGGACAACTCGGGGCGCAGCGGCGTCGCACCGGGGCTGGTGGGGGTGCCACGCGAGGGCGCCGCGGTGGGTCGGGACTGGCAGCAACTGGGGCAGTTCTGGGCCACTTCGGGCCGGCTCCTGCGCACCGCAAACCCCACGAAACCAAGCGGAACGCGCACGAGAGGGCGCTACGGGTGCCGGGAACCACCCACCCCCCGAAACTCGCCGGAGTTTCCGCGCCGCTAGCGGGGCGGTATACGGGTCGGTGGCGTCAACAGTTCGGCCTCCTACCCCCCACTCGGGGCGCCCTGGCTCGCAACTCGGCGCGGCTGGCGGGACTGGCGCGACTGCGGGAATCGTGGGCGGTTTCCAGTCGTGCCACGCCGGCGGGAACTCGGCGGGAGTGTAGCGACACACTCCCTACTCCGCGCCCCAGGCGTCCGCCTCCAGCCCGGTGAACAGGTCGTCCGGCTCGGGGTCGGTCTGGAAGCGGCAGTTTG
>CAXTPM010000059.1:6073-14501 GCA_964245865.1 uncultured Fimbriiglobus sp.
GACCCCGGAACCAGCCGGGGGTGGGGTGGGGGGAGTGGTGCACGCCGGGGCCGCTTGGTCAGTCTGGGACCGCCGGAAAGCGCCGGTTTTGGTCCCGCTGCCCAAGTCCGGCCCCGGCCCGCAGACGCGCTCGAAGCAGTGGCGGTCGCGCCTGCGGCGGCGAGTCCCGCCACGCCGGGAAAAACCCCCCGGCCGCGTGTAGGGGTGTCGTTTGTGTCGGGCCGGCGACCCACCGAGCGCGTTGTGGGTGTACTCTCGCGCGCGGCCGGGTAGCTCAGCCCAGCCAGCTCCACTCGCGCGTGTTGGGGGGCGTGACGTTTCGTGACCTGTTGCCCCGGCCCTCTCCCCGCACGCTCGCGCCTTGGCGGTGTACGTTTGCGCCCGGTTGCGCCGCGCACGCGCGTGGGGGAGTTTTTTTGTGTCCGCCCACGCCCCGAGCGAATAGTGTCGAGGGTCGCCACGGGCGCCCCACACGGCGCAACTCAGCGCCCTCAGCGCTTGCGTGCCGGCGCCCCCGTGGCGCCCCGGTTCGGCGTTCGGACTGGCGCCTGGTGCGGCGAGGCTACTGGAGGGCGCGGGCTTTGCCGCCCGGCAGGGCGGTAAACGAATACTGCCGAGGGTCAGGGCTGTCCCCCGCAGGGGCGACCTGGAGAACTCGGCCCCCGTTTCGTCGCGCGTCTCGGCGACCCGCTCGTGGGCGAACGCTGCGGCGTCGGAGTGGATTCCGGTCCACGAGGGCGGCATGGCGGGGCCGGGGGGGGGCTAGTGTCGGCACTGTACCGTCGTCGGCGACCGGGATTGCACCTGACTTCCGCGTGCGTTCCGGTATGATGGTCGAAACGCCCAAGTCTGACCGCACATCCCGGACTATGCCCGCGCCATGAGTCCGCCCCCGCCGCCCGCGCTCGAACTGGCCGGGCGGCTGATCGCCCTGGAGGCCTCGCGCGCCGGCACCGGCGTTGCGGGCGGGATCGCGCCAGCGGTCCGGGTGTGCGAAGGACTCGCGCGGCCGCTGGCGAGGCTCGCCGGCCCGGCCGGGTTCGCCGCGCTGGCGTCGCGGGCGCTGGCGCTCGCCAAAGCCGAAGTTCCCGCGCTCGCGCCGGCGAAGGTCGGCTCGGACGGCGCCCTGGCGGACTTCGGCGGGCTGGGGCCGGCCGAGGGGGCCGAGGCCGGGGCGGCGCTCGTCGCCCACTTGCTCGGGCTGTTGATCATTTTCATCGGCGAACCCCTCACGCTCGGCCTCGTGCGCGACGCCTGGCCGGTCGGGGGGTTTGGGTCTACGGGGGAGTCCGGGTCCGAGGCGACCCCAGGAACTGCGGGTGAGTTATGAGCGCGGACGACAAGGTGGCGATCCGGCAAATCCCCACGGGGGTGTCGGGCCTCGACGAAATCCTCGGCGGGGGACTGCCGGAGTATTCGTTCAACATCATCGCCGGCCCGCCGGGCGGCGGCAAGACGACCCTCGCGCACCAGGTCGTGTTCGCCAACGCGACCCCCGAGCGGCCCGCGCTCTTCTTCACCGTGCTCGGCGAGCCGGCGCTCAAGATGCTCCGCTACCAGCAGCAGTTCAGCTTCTTCGACGCCGCCAAACTTGCGAGCGGCGCGGTGCGCTTCATCAACCTGAGCGAAGTCGTCCTCGAGCAAGACCTCGGCGCAGTCCTCGACGCGATCGTCCGGGAGGTCGAGGCCACCAGCCCCGGCATTGTGGTGGTCGATTCGTTCCGCACCGTGGTGCGCAAGAGCGGCGGCGGCACGGGGGACGCGGACCTGCAGGCGTTCGTCCAGCGGCTCGCGCTGTTCCTGACGAGC
The DNA here is from genome assembly GCA_964245865.1 of uncultured Fimbriiglobus sp. GTDB lineage: Bacteria > Planctomycetota > Planctomycetia > Gemmatales > Gemmataceae > Fimbriiglobus. Next base: position 7,883 of record CAXTPM010000059.1, read on the forward strand.
TGGCAGGCCACCACGTTCCTGCTCGGCGAGTACGCCGAGGGGGAAATCCGCGACAATCCGGTGTTCACCGTCGCCGACGGCCTATTGTGGCTCTCGCAGCAGGTCGAGCGGAACTCGATCGTGCGCCGGCTGCAGGTCATCAAACTGCGGGGCCAGGAGTCGGTGCCGGGGCTGCACACCTTCCGCATTACCGGCGACGGGGTGCAGGCGTTCCCCCGCAACTTCGGCCTCACGGGGCGCAAGGACAAGTCCCGCGCCCGCAGGCTTTCGTGCGGGGTGCCCGAACTCGACGCGATGATGGGCGGCGGCGTGCCCGAGGGCGACAGCTTCTTGGTCGCCGGGCCGTCGGGCGCGGGCAAGTCCGTGTTCGCCACGCAGTTTATTGCCGAGGGCATTCGCCAAGGCGAGTCGGGAATCGTGGCGATCTTCGAGGAGCGGCCCGAGGAGTACACCGGCCGGGCGGCGAGCCTCGGCATGGATTTCGCTACGCCACAGTCCGCCAACAAACTCACCATCATCTACCTCCGCCCCCTCGACCTCTCCGTCGATGAGACGATGCGCGAGATCACCGAAGCGGTGAAGCGCACGGGCGCTAAGCGCCTGGTCATCGACTCGCTGGCCGGGTTCGAGATGGCCCTCGCCCCCGCCTTCCGCGCCGACTTCCGCGAGTCGCTCTACCGCATGATCGGCGCGCTCACCCGCACCGGCGTGACCATCGTCAGCACGGTCGAGGCCTCCGAGAGCTTCACCGAACTCTCGCTCAGTTCGTACTCGATTTCGTTCCTGAGCGACGACATCATCCGCATGAGGTACGTCGAGATCGACGGCCGGATGCGCAAGGCGCTAATGGTCATCAAGATGCGGGGCGGCGACCACAGCAAAGACATCTGCGAGTACGAAATTACCCCGACGGGCCTGCGAATGCTCGGGCGACTGGCGGGTTACACCGGCCTGCTGACGGGGGTGCCGGAGCGATCCGCCGTCGCGCGAGACGGCGGCGGGGGCGGCGGGTCAGACGTAGCGGACTAAACCGAACCGGGGTGGGCCGTGGACGCGGAACTCGACTGTTACGCCGCCGGGGTGGCCCCTCCGGCCCCGCTATTGGAGCAGCTCTGCCGCTACCTCTCGGAGTGCTCGCCGCAGCCGATGGCGGCGGTCGAGGGGGGCACCCACCTGGTGATTTACGTCAACCCCGCGTTCGCGGCCTTGTCCGGCAACGACGCCGAGGCGCTCGTCGGCAGGCCGTTCGCCGAGGCAGTGCCCGAGGGCGCGGCGAACGGCTGCGCGGCGCTGCTCGACCGCGTGTTCCAGAGCGGCGCCCCCGAGGTGCTCCCCGAGCAGGAGCACCGCCAGGCGGGCGCCCGGCCGGTGTACTGGTCGTACTCGGTCTGGGCAATCCTCGGGCCGGACGACCGGCCCGCCGGCGTGATGGTCCAGGTGACCGACTCCAGCGAGATCGCGCTGTTCCGCCGGCGCGTGGTCGCCACGAACGAGTCGCTCGTCGTCGCCGGGACGCGCCAGCACGAGTTGACCGAGCGGGCCGAGCAGCTCGGGGCGCGCCTCAGAGTCGCCGTCGAGGGGCGCGACCGCTTCCTCGCGGTGCTCAGCCACGAGCTGCGCAACCCTCTCGCGGCGTTTAGTAACGGGTTGCACCTGCTGGCGCCTCTCACGCGCAACTCGGCCCCAGCCCAGGCCCGGCAGGCGATGATGGCCCGGCAGTTGGCCCAGATGGCGCGCCTGGTCGATGACCTCCTCGACATCAGCCGGATCACGACCGGCAAGCTGAAACTCCGCAAGGAGCGGGTCGATCTCGCGGTCATCGCGCGGGACGCGGTTGAGGCTTCCCGCCCGCTGATGGCCGAACTCGGCCACGAACTCGCGCTCGCGCTGCCGCCGGGGCCGGTGTGGCTGGACGCCGACGCCGCCCGGCTGGGGCAGGTCTTCCTGAACCTCCTGAACAACGCCGCCAAGTACAGCGAGCGCGGCGGGCGCGTGCGGCTGGGCGTCGAGCGGCAGGGCGCCGAGGCGGTGGTGCGCGTCGCCGACAGCGGCATCGGCATTCCGGCCGAACACCTGCCCCACGTGTTCGAGGTCTTCGTGCAGGTGGATTCGGAGTGGCAGCGCGCCCAGGGGGGGCTGGGCATCGGCTTGTCGCTCGTGAAGGAATTCGTCGAGCTGCACGGCGGGCGCGTCGAGGCGCACAGCGGCCCCGGCGCCGGCAGCGAGTTCGTTGTCCGCCTCCCGGTCCCGGCCCGCGCGCCCGCCGCGCCGGGCGGTGCGCCCGCCCCGCCCGGCGTCCCGGCGAGCCGCCGTATTCTGGTGGTGGACGACAACGAAGACTCGGCCGAGTCGCTCGCGCTGTTGCTGGGGCTGATGGGGCACGAGGTGGTGACCGCCCCCGACGGCGCGGCGGGGGTCGCCCTCGCCGCGGAGTTCCGCCCCGAGGTGGTGTTCATGGACCTCGGCATGCCGAGGATGGGCGGGCACGAGGCCGCGCGGCTGCTGCGCGCCCAAGTCGGGGGGCGCGACCTGTTCCTGGTGGCCCTCACCGGCTGGGGGGCCGAGGACGACCGGCGCAAGACGCGCGACTCGGGGTTCGACCGGCACATGGTGAAGCCGGTGGCCCCCGACGCACTCGCCGAAGTGGTTGCCGCGGCGCCGCCCCCGCGAGAGTCCCGGCCCGCGAACCCGAGCGAGGCAGTATGACCGCCCCCCAGACGACCCCGAGCGCCGCCGAGTTGTTCGCCCACTCGCCGCACGCGCTGGCCGTGGTCGAGGGGCCGGGGCACGTGGTGACTTACGCCAACCCGGCGTTCGCCGCGCTGGTCGGGGGCCGGGACTGCGTGGGGCGCCCGTTCGCCCAGGCCGCGCCGGGGACGGCCGTGTGCGTGGCACTTTTAGACAAGGTGCGCGAGAGCGGCCGGGCGGCGGGCGCGGCGGAGGTCGAGCACCGGCCGGGGCCGGGCCGCGTCGCCTACTGGTCCTACGCGGCGTGGCCGCTGGCCGGGCCGGGCGAGTCGGGGCTAGCGGTGCAGGTGACCGACTCGACCGGGGCCGCGTGCGAGCGCCGCCTCGCGGCCGAGGTCAACGAGGCACTGCTGGTGTCGTCGGTACGTCAGCACGAACTCATCGACATGATCCACGAGGGCGAGCGCGCCCGGCGCGACCTGGAGGGGCGGATGCTCCGCGCCCAGAAACTCGAGAGCCTCGGGGTACTCGCCGCGGGGATCGCCCACGACCTGAACAACATCCTGACCCCGGTCGTCGGCTTCGTCGAGATGGCGATCTCGGAACTCCCGCCCGACTCGCCCGCCGCCCCCTTGCTGGGCGAGGCGATGGCCAACTCGCTGCGTGCCGCGGACCTGGTACGCCAAATCTTGGCCTACGCGGGCAAGGGGCCGGTCCACGCCGAGCCGCTCGACGTGGCCGACCTCGTGCGGCGGATGGGCGCGTTGCTGGGCGCGGCGGTGGCCGGCCGGGCCGCGCTCCGCTACGAGTTCGCCGCGGGGAACTGCCCGGTCGTGGCCGACGCCGCGCAGCTCCGCCAGGTCGTGCTGAACCTGGTGACCAACGCGGCCGAGGCGGCCGAGGCGCCCGGCGGCGTCATCACCGTGCGCGTCGGGCCGGCCGAGGTCGCCCCCAATTCGGTCTGGTCGGCGCACCTCAAGGCGCACCTCCCCGCCGGGGCGTACCTCGCGCTGGAGGTGGCGGACACGGGGTGCGGCATGACCCCGGAGGTCGCCGCTAGAATCTTCGACCCGTTCTTCACGACGAAGTTCACGGGTCGCGGGCTGGGCCTCGCGGCCGTCCAGGGCATCGCCCTCGGTCACGGGGGCGTCGTCGAGGTCTGGAGCGAACCCGGCGCCGGGAGCCGGTTCCGCCTCGTGCTGCCCAGCGCCGCCGAGGCCGCGCCCCCGCCGCCCGCCCCCGAGGCGCCGGCCCGCTGGCGCGGCGCCGGCACGGTGCTAGTGATCGACGACGAGGACGCGGTCCGAGTGATCACGGCCCGCATCCTCGAGCACGCGGGCCTGGGCGTCCTCTCGGCCCCCGACGGGCCGCGCGGCCTGGAGTTCGCCCGCGACCACTCGCGCCGGATCGACGCCGTCGTGCTGGACTTGGCGATGCCGGGCATGGGCGGGCTGGAGGTGCTCGCGGCGCTGCGGGAACTCCGGCCCGGCCTGCCGGTGGTCCTGGTGAGCGGCTACAACGAGGCCGACACGGCGCGGCGGTTCGGGGACCACGGGGCGGCCGGATTCGTGCAGAAGCCGTTCCGCCCAGGCGACCTCGCGGCGGCGATTCGCCGCGCCCTGGGGCAGTGAGCGGCGCCGCGCCGCCGAGGTCTGCACGCAGCGGGCAAGCGGGGGTCGAGGCGGCCTGACTTTGCGACGACTCGCGCCCCAGGCGGCAACGGGGGCGGCGGCGAGTTAAGTTCGCGGCGAACCGTCTTGGCTTTGGGAAGCCAGCAGTTTCCGGCGCTCCATTCCCCCTTCCGGCAGTCCGGCGCGCACCACGCAGTTGGTGAGGCCAGGCGCAGCTAAAGGCAGCGAGCTTGACGCGCAGGTCGGTCGCACCGCTTGCCCCAAGGCTCGCCCGAGAACGGCAGTGAGCCGCTAGCGTTACTGTGTCTGATTGAGTGTACGTTCCCCGTAGGGGGCGCCGGGGCGATCGCTGGGAGAACCCGCAGCCCGCACGGGCACCGCGCGCTAGTGTGCCTCGGCGGGGGTCGGTTCCCCGTGCGGCGCCCCGAGCAACACGGCCGGAAGAACCCGCCTGCGACGAGGGTCGTTCTGCGCTACTGTGTCTCGGACGGGGTCTGTTCCCGGCGGGGTGGCACGGGCAGCACCCCGGAAGGACCCGCAGCGACGCCGACCCACGGCCAGCGCCGACTCGTGGCCGGGCGTGGGCAGCAACTCGGCCGGAGGGAGGCCAGCCGCGCGGCCGCCAGCACGGCGGGGGCGCTGCCGGGGCGCCCCATTCGCTCGAGACGCCACCGCCGCCCGAAAACACGCTACGTCCATCCGGTTGTGCCGCCGACGGCGAGGCGGCGGAGCAGGCAAGACGCTTCGACGGCGCGGGACATGACTTCGGCGAGTTCCCCGGCCGTAGCCCCCTCAAGCACGGCAGGGTCTAGCAGGCACAACGCGTAGCGCGCCGCCGCCTCGGCTAGCTCGGCGAACTCGTCGGCGGTGGAGGGCACATCGCCGGGGGGCGAGGGGGGCGGCGCGGCGCCCCACCGGGCCAGCCAGCACCGGAGCGCGTCGCGGTGCCAGCGGTGCGCGGTGGACTTCGGCACCCCCGCCGCCTCGGCGGCGCGGCGGATGCTGCCGGGGTCGGCGCCGAGCGCCCGCAGCACCGCGACGCGCTTGGCGAGCGTTTCCGGCGACGACGTTCGCGGCACGGCGCGGCCCCCCCCGTCCCGAGTGTCCCATTCGGCCCGCCCGTGCGGCCCCGCCCACGGCCCCGGCGCCGCCGACTCGCGTCGGCCGGTGGGCGACCTGCCGCACTTCCGGGCCAGTTTACGCCGCCCAGATGCGGCCGGTCGAGCCGCCGAACTCAAACGAATCATAGCGCCCCAGCTTGGTGGGGAACTCCCCCAGCGTAACCCGTGACAATCGGCGCGGCCCTGCCCCAGCGGTCTGCGGGCCGGGAGGTCTAGGCTTTCCGCACCCCCCGTACCGCGCCGCCCCGCCGCCGGCCGGCGGCGGGGCGTCCCTCGGCGCCCCGGCCCGCAAGTCGGGTGCGGTTGTGCCGGCCGGCCGAAGTGGTCACGGCGGCGGCTCCGACTGGTGGCCGGCGCCGCGAGTCGGGTCGGGGCGGAACGCCGCAGCCGCGCCGGCGGGGACGCCTCGCACACGCGCGTCGGTGGTGTGAGGTTTCGTGCAATCGCCGCGTCGGCCCTAACCCGTCCGGGCCGCGTCGCCCGATCCCCCTCGCACGCGCGCGTTGGGTATGTGGAGTGTGTGGAACAACCGTCCCGATTGTGACCGCTCCCGAAGCGCGGCGAGCGTGCGGCCGCGCGCGTGTTGGGCGTGTCCCCTTGCGTCCGGCCGATTCTCCCGCCCGCGCGCGTGTTGGCGGTGTGCTTTTGTGTGCGGCGGGCGTGCCGGCCAGTCAGGCGTCGGCCGCGCCCTCGGCGTCGCCCGCGTAGGGGTCCGGGGCGCCGGCCGGGAGGAGTTGCCGGATGCGCTCGAAGACATCGACCGTCGCCCCCTGCCCGGCAGGCGCCCCGCCGCGCCCGTCGCGCGATTCCCCCAGCCGCGCCGCCCTCAGCAGCGCCAGGAGAAGCGCGTCCGAGCGCTGCGTCAGGACCGCGAGCCGGTGCCCGACGGCGGCGTAGTCGGCGGGGGACTGGCCGGCGTCCTCGGGGTCGGGCTGCACGCGCCCGGCCGCGTCCACCCACACCGACACCGGCCGGCCCTTGTACAGCACCGGCCGCTCGACGCCTTGCACCGCGCGGCGCGCGGCCTCGTCCTCGAGCGCGTCGGCGGCGCCTTCGAGCGCGCCGTCCCAGGCGGCGGCGAACTCGGCGTCCTCACCGCGCGCCCGGTAGGCGGTGGCCCGCCCCACCCCGGCGGCGGACGCGGCCGAGGCGGGCGACCCGCACGCCGCGAGCGCGGCG
>CAXTPM010000060.1:0-10471 GCA_964245865.1 uncultured Fimbriiglobus sp.
ATCGCAACAGGCATAATCGCCGGATCGGGCGTCCGGCAACTTGCCGGACGCACCATTTAGCCGGCGGGCGAACCGGGGGAGGGAGCGGCGATGTGTACGGCCGTCGCCCTGGTGGCGAGCGAACTGCCCCCGCCCCTGCTCGAGGGCGAGAGCCTCGCGGGGCGCCTGCACTGCCGGGGCGGCGAGAGCGAGGTGCGCTTCCACTGGCGGGCGCGGCCGGCGCTCCTGCCCGTGTGGCTCAACGGGCGGCTGGTTGTCGTGAGGTGGGGGTGCCGGAACCGGGCCGAGCGGGAGCTGCCGCCGACGGGGTGGACGTGGCGATCGACCGTCGAGTCGGGGCGGTGGGGGCCGATGAGGCCCGAGGCGGTCGAGATCCCCGCGACCTACGGGTTCGCCAACGGCGTGTGGTTCCGCGTGCGGCAGGGGGTGAAGGGGTTGCTGGTGCGTACGCGCGCCGGCGAGCCGGTGGTGTACGTCGTGTGCGAGCCGGCGACGCGCTACTACCGGGTGATGACCCGCGCCGAGTGGATGCCGGTGCTGATCGGCGAGGTCATCTAGGGTTGCGGCGGCCGCGGCTCTCTTGCCCGATGGCAGGGCGTGCGACGCGCATTTGCGATCCGTGGCAGAGAATCCGGGCCGGAATCAGAGGACTCCGCCCGGCCGTGTCAGCGTGTCTCGCGGTCGCGCCGGATGACGGCGGGCGGACGACCCCGACAAAATGGGTCGGGGCGGGTGGCGTCCGGCGGGGGAGTCGGCAAGGGTAACCAGCCGCCCGAACGGGATCGACCGAGACTCCGACGGGCGAGGTCGGCGGTCGTCACCAACGGGTGGGCCGAAAGCGCTCCCCGTCCCAATCGAACCAACGGGCGGAGCGCGAGGCTCACAGCACCAGAAACATTACGGGCATCAGCACCGAACGCTGGGGGCAGAATAGTCGCGGCCCGAAGTTCCCGGCGCGGCGGGCCAGCGGGATGCTAGAGGGGCGATGAACCAAGCGCTGCGGCGGACACCCGCCGGTTCTGCCACTATATTGGTGAGACTGTCGCTCGGTGCGGGTGCCGCTGAGCTGGGCCGTTCGGCGGCATCAGCCTGATCTACGGACCGGCACGGGCGGCAATTTTGCGGGGCAATGCCGGGCCGGTCAGGCGGGTATAGTAGCTCGTGATCACTAAACTCCCGCCCTGGGTCGAGGTCGGCGGCTTCTGGCTCGCCTCCGTGGCCGGCGCGGTCAACGCCATCGGCCTCCTGGGGTTCGAGCACCAGGCGGTCTCGCACCTCACGGGCACGTCCACCCTGCTCGGGCTGTCACTGGCAAATCAGGACGCACCCCGGAGCGCGCACCTGTCGCTCGTCCTGCTCTCCTTCCTGCTCGGCGCGGCCCTCAGTGGCGCCGTCGTCGATGGCGCCGCCCTGCGCCTCGGCCGCGGCTACGGCGTCGCGCTGACGCTCGAGGCGGCGCTGCTGCTGCTGGCCATGCTGTCGCTGCAGCGGGGCTCCGCCGCCGGGCACTTCCTGGCCTCGGCCGCGTGCGGCCTGCAGAACGGCATGGTCAGCACCTACAGCGGCGCGACCGTCAGGACCACGCACGTGACGGGCCTGGTCACCGACCTCGGCACCATGCTGGGGGCCCGGCTGCGGGGTCGCCCCCTCGACGCGAGGAAGGCGAGGCTCTTCTCGCTGCTGGTCTCGGGCTTCGTCCTGGGCGGGTCGGTCGGCGCCTGGGGCTTCTCGCGCCTGCAGTTCGGCTCACTCCTCATCCCGTCGGCCGCGGCCTTCGCGCTGGCGGTCGTCTACTGGGTTTACCGCCGCCGGGCCGGGGTCGCCGGTCCACCGGCCGATGCCCCCGAGCGGTCGCCCGCCGCTCGGGAGCCCCTCGGGTGAACCCGAACGTCCGGAACACGCCGGCCGACCCAGGGCGTGAGCACCGGCCCCGAGCGGCGGAAGTGCGCGGCCGCGCCGAACCAGCGGCTGTGTTCGTTGTCAAGCGGCCGTGGCCAGTTTCGGGTCCCACGCCCGGCCGTCCCGGATGACGGCGTTGGCGATCACCAGGAGCTTGCGGGCGACTGCGATCAGGGCCATCTTGGCGGGCTTACCCCGCTCCTTGAGCCGCTGCGCGAAGCCCCGCAGCGGCCCCGGCGACCCGGCCACTGCCAGCGCCGCCGCAGCCGCCGGCCGCCTAGGGTTTCCCCGAGTACGCCGCGCCGGCAATTCGCAAGGAGACCCGGCCCAAACTCCGTGCGCCCCCGCCGGGCGACGCATTTGAGGCGGGGTCCGGGGAAAGGCGTCGGGTCGCGGCCCCGTGAGACGGGGCGTGCGACGCACTTTCGCGCTTCGCACATGGGGAATTACGTCTGGTTGGCCCCCGTGTCGCACAGTCTCACCGGGGAGTCGCCCCGAAAAGAGAAGCCCGTTCCCCTCCCCTTTGTTCCAGGCCCGCCGTCCCCTGGTGAGACCGTGCGACACGAAACCGTTCCCCCAGCTCGGCCGGGCTTTACGACTTCTCGCGTGCCGTGCGAAGTCCCGATTGACACTCCCGGTCGTGCCCCGCCCTGGGCACACCGAAGCAAGCCGGCCCTGCCCCGACTCCGCGTCGGCCACCGCGTGCCCAGGCCCCGGAGGCACGCCTACGCCAACCTCCACGTGCGGACGGTGGCCTGCTTGGGGGCGGCCGGGCGGAGGCGGCGGTCGCCCAGGGGCTGGACACCGCCGCAGTGCAAGTGTTCCCCAACCAGCTCTTGGCGACCGTGCCGGCGGGGACGCACGTGGTGCTGCTGTGAGACGGGGCGGGGTTATCAGGCCCGCAGCAGCGGTCGAGTTCCCGCACGACGAGCCCGTGTTCGCCTCGGCGGGGACGGACTCCGCGTCGGTCGCGGACCCGGCGGTGAAAACCTGTCCGTAGCGGCGCGCTTCCCACCGCGCCAGTCGATTTACTTACCCCACACCTTCCAGAACTCCGAATCGCTCCAGTCGTTCTACTGGCCGCGACGATGAGAGCATTGCCCTGTGGCCAACGCGACACACCGGATGATCGGCGAGGCTGTCATGACTCGGGTCCAGTTCTTCGCGTCGGCTCGGCTCGGCTTGGCCTGCGTGCTGGGGACCGGCGCGGCCGGGCGCGGTTCGGCGCAACCCCCGGCCAGAGTGGGCGGGGCCGCCTCGCCGGCGGCTCCTGCCGTGCCGGCTGCGACCCCGGCCACGGTCTTGGCGGCTGCCGAGGTGCCCATCGACCTGGCGACTGCCCTCCGCCTGGCGGGGGCGCAGAACCCCGAACTCCTGCTTGCCCGCGAGCGGGTCACCGAGGCCGACGCCGTCCGCCGACTGGCTGCGGCGCAGGCGCTGCCCAATATCAACGTCGGCGGGAACTACGACCTCCACCGGGGCAACCTCCAGCAGGCGTCGGGGAACATCCTGCGGATCGACCGCGACTCGCTCTACACCGGGTTCGGGTCGAACGCCGTCGGGGCCGGCACGGTGGCCAATCCTGGGCTGAGCTACAACCTCAACGTCGGCGCGGCGGTGTTCGGCTACTTGCAGTCGCGGCAACTCGTGGCCCTGGCTGCGGCCAACGCCCGCACCGCCGAGAACGACACGCTGCTGCGGGTCTGCCTCGCCCACGCCGAACTGGTCCGGGCGTCGGCCCGGCTGGCCATCCAGGCGGAGAACGTCGCCGAGGCGACCGAGCTGGCGCGCCTCACCGCCGCCTACGCCAAGGCGGGCCAGGGGCGGCAGGCCGACGCCGACCGCGCGAGTGTCGAACTCCGCCGCCGCGAGGCCGAGCAGTCCGAGGCCCAGGCCGACCAGGCCGCCGCGTCGGCCCGCCTGGCGCGCCTCCTGAGCCTCGACCCCGTGGTGCGCCTGCGGCCCGCCGAGCCGGCGGCGGTCCCCGCGAGCGTGGCGCCGGTGGGGGCCAGCTTACCCGACCTCGTCGCCACCGCGCTGACTTCTCGCCCCGAACTCGAGGAGAGCCGGGCGGAGATTCAGGCGGCGCTGATCGCGGTCTCGGGGGCGCGGCTCGCGCCCCTGTCGCCGAACGTGATCCTGGGCTTCAGCGTCGGGGCGTTCGGGGGCGGCAGCGACTTGGCCGAGCGCGCCGGCCGGCCCCGGTTCGGCGACTTCGACGGCCGGCGCGACCTCGACGCGGCGGTCTTCTTCACGCTCCAGAACCTCGGGGTGGGGAACGTGGCGCAACTCCGCCGCGCGGAGAGCCTCTCGCGCCAGGCCGACCTGAGACTGCGTGGGACGATGAACCGCGTGGGCGCGGAGGTCGCCGAGTCCGACGCGCGCGCTCGCGCGAAGCTCGCGCAGATCGACCTCGCCAACCGCGCGCTCCTCGCCAGTCAGGGGGCGTTCGACCAGGACTTGGCCCGCATCCGGGGGCGCGAGGGGCTGCCGATCGAGGCCATCGACAGTCTGCGCCTGCTCGCCCGGTCGCGCGGCGAGTACCTCGACGCGATCATCGACTACAACGCCGCCCAGTTCCGGCTGTACGTGGCGCTCGGGCGCCCGAGCGCCGACGCCCTGGCCCGCGCCACGCCGGTCGCCCCGCCGCCGGCCGAGCCGAAGGCCGGGGACAAGCCCAAGCCGGCCGACAAGGCGAAGAGTGAGGCCGTGGCGCCGGTGCCGCCGCCCGACGCCCCGAAGGCGGGGGGGGCCAAGAAGTGAAGACCCTCCGCCGCTCCGCCGCCGCCGTGAGTTTGCTGGCCGGCTGCCAGTCCGTCACGCCCGAGCCCACGCCGACGCCGCCACTCCGAGTTTCGTCGCCGTCACCGCTGTCACCGCCATTGGCCCCGTCCCCCGCGCCCGCCCCGTCCGGCGTAGTCCAGGCTCAGGCAACAGCCGCCCAACCTCCATCCGAGTCGGGGACCGACCCAACCATCGACCTGGCGGGCGCACTCGAACTCGCCGGCGTCAGTAACCCCACCGTGAACTTGGCGCGCGAGGCTGCTCGGGAGGCGGAGGCGAGCCTGCTCGCCGCCGAGGCGCTCAAGCTGCCCTCGCTCAGCGCGGGCCTCAACTTCCGCGTCCACCGGGGGAACCTGCTCCCCTCCGGCGGCACCGTCCTCGATGTCGATAGCCAGAGCCTGTACTTCGGCTCCGGGGCCGGGGCGGTCGGCACGGCGGCGGTGGCGGTTCCGGGGGTGAGCCTGGTTTACCCCCTCGCCGACATCATTGCCGAGCCGCGCGCCGCGTCGGCACGGCTGGCCGGGCGCCGCGCCGACGCCGGGGCGGTGACCAACGAGGTGCTGCTCGACGTGGCGACCGCGTACTTGGAGCTAGTGCGCGCCGACGCGGCCGTGGCCGAGTTGACGCGCGGCGAGCGTGACTTTGCCGAGGTGGCGCGCCTCACCGCCGCGTTCGCCCAGGCAGGCCAGGGTCGCGCCGGGGACGCCAACCGCGTCGCGGCCAACCTGGAACTCGTGCGGGGCCAACTCGCTAACGCGACCGGCGAGCGCGCCGCCGCGTCGGCCCGGCTCGCGGAACTGCTCGGCACCGACCCCGCCGCGCGCCTCGCCCCCCCCGCCGCCCCGCTCGTGCCACTGCAACTGATCGACGCCTCCGCCCCGACCGACGCGCTGGTGGCGCAGGCCGAGGCCAACCGGCCCGAGTTGGTCGCGCGCTCGGCACGACTCGCCGAGGCCCAGGTGCGCGTCCGCCAGGAGGAGACCCGGCCGCTCTTGCCGACTTTGAGCGCCGGGTTCAGCGTCGGCGGCTTCGGCGGCGGTAGCGACCTCGCCGGCCCGGATTTCGGCCGCTTCGGCGTGCGGACCGACTTCCGCGCCGCCGCCGTGTGGAACGTCCGCAACCTCGGGTTCGGCAACCGGGCGCTCGTGGCCCGCAACCGCTCGGCGGTCGCGCAGGCGTCGGCCCGACTGGTCGCCGCGCGCGACCGGGTCCGCGAGGAGGTCGCCGCCGCCCAGGCCGACATCATCGCCGCCGCCGGGCAAATCGAGACCGCCAAGCGCCGGCTTGCGACCGCCGAGGACGGCTTCCGCGCCGAGACCGCCCGCACCAAACAGGGCGAAGGGCTACCGCTCGAAGCACTCGACAGCACGCGCTCGCTCACCGAGGCGCGCCTGGAAGTGATTCGGGCGGTCACGGCCCACAACGTCGCGCAGTTCCGCTTGCTCGCTGCGGTGGGCACGTCGCCGGGGATTGCGGCGCTCCCGACAGATTGACCCCGATTACTCGTCGTCCAGTTTCGCCGGCACGACTAGCGAGTAGACGCACGGTACCACGAACAGCGTAGTCGCCAGTCCCGCCACCAGTCCGCCCAAGACCGCGCGGCCGAGTGGCACGTTCGCCTCGCTCCCCTTGGCCAACCCGAGTGCCATCGGGATGAGTGCGAAGAACGTGGCGAGCGCGGTCATGACTACAGGCCGCACGCGCACCGCCGCCGCCTTGCGGATCGCCGCGTCGGGGGTCAGTCCCTCGGTTTTCTGGAGGTTCGTGGCGAAGTCGGTCAGCAGCACCGTGTTCGACACGACGATGCCGACCATGAAGATCACGCCCAACAATGATTGAACGTTCAACGCGGTGCCGGTCAGCGACAGCGCCAGCACCACGCCGATGACGCCGATCGGCACGGCCGAGAGCACCACGAGCGGGGTGACGTAGGACTTGAACAGCGCCACGAGCAGGAAGTAGATCAGGAGGACCGCTGCGGCCATGCCCATCGCCTGGTACTTGAATGTGGTGAGCATCTTCTGGTACTCGCCGGTCAGGGTCAGGCGGGCGCCCTCCATCGGCCTGCCCTCGCCGTCGGCGTCGGGGTCGAACGGGGTCCAGCCGTTGCCGTCGGCGCGCGGCTTGCCGTGCTTGGCGACCGCGAGTGCCACGTCGTCGGCGACGTGCCCGAGGTCGCGCCCCTGCACGCCCATCGTCAGGTCGATCGTCGGCTGCAAGTTGGTGTGCACCACCTCCGAGGGCACCTTCGCCGGGCGGAGCGTGGCGATGGTGCGCAGCGCCACCGGCCGCTTCTGGGTCGGGCTGGTGATCGGCACGTCGAGGAGGGTTTCGAGGCTGGAAATGTCGGCCTCGGGGTAGCTCACGCCGACGTAGTACTGGTTGTGGCTCACCGGGTCGATCCAGAAGTTCTTCTTGTTGAACTGCACGCTTGAGTTGAACGCCGCGACGATGTTCCGCATCACCTCGATCTGGTTGAGTCCCAGCGACGCGGCCTTGGAGCGGTCCACGTCGATGACGTAGAGCGGGTAGTCGAGGCGCTGGATGATGCGGGCGTCCACCACGCCGTCGATGCCCTTGACATCAGCCAGCACCCGCTCGGCGACCCGTCGGGCCTTGGCCAAGTCCTTGCCGAGCACCTTCACGTTCAGCGGAGTCGATTTGCCCTCGTTCATGGCGCTGCGGATGAGTCCGCCGGCGTCGAACGCGACCTCCATGTTCGAGCGCGCGAACGGCGCGGTCCCCGAGGGCACCAGTCCCGCGTCGACGCGCTTCTGGTAGGTCTCGGCGAGCAGTTGCTCGAACGCGGGGTCGGACGCCAGCCCGGCGCGGAGCGTCGCCACGGCCTCTTGGGCCGAGCGCGCCCGGCCGGCGGTGAGTTGGACCTTCACCACCGCGTCCATCGGGCCGCTGTTGGGGGTGAACGCCGCGCTCCAGTCGGCGGTGAGGCCGAGTTCGCTGATCACCAGTTCCAGGTCGTCGCTGACCTTCGCCTTGACGTAGTTCTCGACCGCCTCGACGTAGCCCTCGGTGACCTCGATGCGCGTGCCGGACGGCAGCCGTACTGTGACCTCGAACGACCCGGCGTCGACCTCCGGGAAGAACTCGCGCCTCAGCCCCGGCCCCAGTGCGACGACGGTGAGGGTCAGGAGCGCGAACGCCCCCAGGATCACGGCGTAGCGCGCCCGCAGCACCACGCCGAGTAGCCTCGCGTAGCCGCCGAACACGCCCTCCAGGAGCGACTCCCACTTGTGGTACAGCCGGCCGAGCGGCCCCGGCGCCGGGGCGTCGGCGTGCTCGTTGCGGTGCTCGTAATCGACGCCGTGGTTCTCGACCGGCGCTGCCTTGTGGGCGTGCGGGCGCATCCACGCCGCGCACCGGGCGGGCACGAACGAGAGAGACAACCCGTAGGCGACCAACACCGCGAACGCCACCGCCAGGAACATCGGCGTGAACAGGAACGCCCCCAGGCCGGGGATGAGCGTCAGCGGCGCGAGCACGAGGAGCGTGCAGAGCGTGGCCGCGAGCGCGGGCATCGCCACCTCGCTCGCCCCGAGGGATGCCGCCTCGCGCGGGGTCGCCCCGAGGCCGAGGTGCCGGTGGGTGTTCTCCAGGCACACAATCGCCGAATCGACCAGGGGGCCGATGGCGAGTGCTAATCCGGCCAGCGTCATCACGTTCACGGTCTGGCCCGCGCCCAAGAGGGCGGCGAGCGCGCCCAGTACCGCCACCGGCACGGTCATCACCGCGATGACGGTCATCCGCCACTCGCCGAGGAAGATGAGGATCACCAGCGAGCACAGGATCGCACCCAGTACGCCCTCCTCGGCGAGACTCTCGATGGCGCTCTTGACGTACACCGACTGGTCCATCACGAGTTTCAGGTCCACGTCGGGCGTGGTCAGGCGGTCCTTCATGTCGTCGAGGCCGGCGCGCAGGTTGTTCACCACGCCCAAGGTACTGGCCCCCTGCTGGCGGTAGATCGGGATGTAGACCTGCCGCCGGCCGTCCACGCGCACCACGTTGGTCTGGATGAGGTTCGCGTCGGTCGGCGTGGCCACGTCGCGCAGGAACACCATGCCGCGCGCGTCGGCCCGCACCGGCACGTCGCCCATCTTGTCGATGAGTTCGTACATGGAGTTCGAGTCGAGCGCGTAGTCGATGCCGCCGAGCTTGGCGTCCCCGGCGGGGAGGAACACGTTGTACTTGTCGAGCGCGTCCATCACGTCGGTGGGGGAGAGGCCGCGCGCCTGGAGCTTCTGGCGGTCGAGCATCGCCAGCACCGTGCGCAGCTTGCCGCCGTAGACCACGGGCGCGTTCGCGCCCGGCGAGGCCATCACCATGTTCCGCACCTGGTAGCGCCCGGTGTCGTACAGCACCGACTCGCCCTGCGACTTGCTGTTGAGCGCCACGATGGCCACGGGGGTCGCGGCGGTCGGGTCGAACGGCAGGATCACGGGGGGGAGTGTCCCCGGCGGCAGGTTCGGGATCGCGGCGGTGGCCAGCGAGTTGACTTGGGTCAGCGCCCCGCTGGGGTCCGTCGAGTCGCCGTAGTAGTTTCGCACAATACTGGCGCCGACGATGGAGCGGGACTCCTGGCGCACGGTGCCTGCGGCCTGGCCGGTCTGGCGCTCCATGCGCGAGGTGATGTCCGCCTCGACGTTGGTGGCACTCATCCCGCCGTAGAACGTGAGCACCTGCACCGCCGGGCTTCGGTAGACCGGCAGGATGTCGGCGGGGATCACCGCGAGCGCCGCGACGCCGCCCAAGACGATGGTGAGCACCAGCACGGTGATCGCGCGCGGGTTGCCGAGCGAGAAGCGGATCAGACCATTCATAGGGAACGAGCTCGGCGTGTGTCGGGTCGGGGCGGGGTGGCTAGCGCGTGGACACAGTGACCGCGGTGCCGTCGCCGGCCGCGCCGCTGGAGCGGACGACGATTTGGTCCGAGGCGGTGAGGCCCGAGAGGATTTCGGCGCGGATGCCGTCGTCGGCGCCCACGACCACCGGCGCGACGCGGACCACCCCGGCGCGGACCACGCGCACGGTCCCCTTGCCGGCCTCGGACTTGCCGGCGACCGCCCCCGTGGGCACCGTCAGCGCCCCCGCCCCGGCGGCTTGCAGTGTGATCGTCACGCGGCCGTACATCCCCCGGCGGAGTTTGCCGTCGGGGTTGGGCAGGTCGATTTCCGTGCGCATGGTGCGCGTGGCCGCGTCCTCGCTATCCGCGACCCTTGCCACAGTGGTCTTGAGCGGCTCGCCCGGCAGGGCGTCGATCTCGACCGTGGCGGCGTCACCGGCGTTGGTGTAGGGCACGTCGCGGTCGGGCACCTGCACCACCACGCGCATCCGGTCGGTGCGCTCGACGGCGAACAGCGGCACCCGCTCGCCGCCGGAGTCGGCGCTCCGCACGAAGTCGCCCCGGTTGAACGACCGCCTGGTGACGACCCCGTCGTAGGGACTCGTGACGACCGAGTAGGCGACCAGCACCTTCGATCGCTCCAACTCGGCCTGGGCGACCTTGACCCCGGCCCGCGCCTCGTCGAGGTCGGCGTCGGCCTGGTCGATGCGCGCCCGCGAGGCGATCAGGCGCTGCTCCGCCGACGCCACCGCCTCGGTGGCCGCGGCGCTCGCCTCGACGGCGGACTCGTACTGCTCCTCGGACTCGTCGACCACCTTCGCGTCGATGGCGCGCTGGGCGTTGAGTTCCTTCAAGCGGGCGAGTTGCTTCTCGCGGAAGCGGCGGTACGAGTTCTTCGCCTTGACTTGGGATTTGGCGACCGCGACG
>CAXTPM010000060.1:10481-14481 GCA_964245865.1 uncultured Fimbriiglobus sp.
GTCTCGGCGGCCTTGGCCTCGGCGCCGGCGGCGACGATGCGCGCGGCCATCTGCCTGACCGCCGCGTCGGCGTGCTGCACCTTGGCCGCGTCGCGCTCGACGGTGCGCTCGGCCTCGGGGACCGCGATCTTCGCCAGCACCTGGCCCGCCTTGACGCGCGAGCCGATATCGGCCGACTGCTCGGCGAGGAAGCCCGACACTTTGGCGTACAGGTCCGCCGCCTCGAACGGCTCGAGCGACCCCGGCTGCACGCAGACGCGGTCGATGCCGCCGACCGACGGGGCGACGACCTCGACACTGACGGCGGCCGCGCCGGGCCTGTCGGGGCCGGGCCGGGGCGGCTCGGCAGCGGTGGCCTCCGGCTTCTTAGCGAACGCGAACCAACCCCCGGCCCCGGTCCCCGCGAGCAGGGCCGCCGTCAGCGCGTACCACGGGAAGCGGTTGCGCCGAGGCCGCGTCGCGGGGCGCAAGTCGATCAACTCGTCGGGGGCTGGCTCGGCCACAGTCGTCTCGGTCATCGGTTCTACCTCCGTTTGGCGCCGAAGAAGGCAAAGGGCGTGCCGGAGTCAGACGGGCGGCGAAACCCAGGAAATACGGCCGAACGCGGCGCCGGGTCGGCACTGCGGGCCGGGGCGACGGCGAGCCGCTGGCCGCCGCGGCGAAGGAATCGCCGCCCGGAGTTACTCCCCGCCCGGCCTCTCGGCGACGACTTTGTCGAGGGTGATGCCCAGCTCGCGCAGCTTCGAACGCAGAGTGGCCCGGTGGATGCCGAGTAACTCGCTCGCCTGGGCCTGGTGCCCTCGGGTGTACCTCAGCGCCCGCGCGAACAGCTCGCGCTCGACCTCGGCGAGTACCTCGGCGTGGGCGTTCCCGCCCCCCGCCGCCAGCAGCGCCTCGACCCGCCCGGCCAGGTCGTACCCGCGCTCCGCGGCCGGCGCGGCCGGCGCCCCCCCGAGCCGCAGCGACTCCGCCCCGAGCGTCGGCCCGCCGGAGGCCAGGACCGCCTCCTTGACGACGCCCTGCAACTCGCGGACGTTCCCCGGCCAGTCGGAGGCCCGCAACAAGTCGAGCGCCTCGGGCGCGAAGCCGCGCGCGTCGCGGCCCAGTTGCCGGGCGGCACTGAACAAGAAGTGGTGCGCGAGTTCCGGGATGTCTTCCCGGCGCTCGCGCAGCGGCGGGACGCGGACGGTGACGGCCTTCAGGCGGTAGTACAAGTCGCCGCGGAACTTCCCCTCGGCGGTCAGCCGCTCGAGGTCCTGGTTGGTCGCGGCCAGCACCCGGACGTTCGTGACGACCGGCTCGCCGCCGCCGACGCGTTCGAACCGCTGCTCCTGCAAGAGGCGCAGCATCTTGGCCTGCACGGGGAGCGGCATGTCTCCGATCTCGTCGAGCAGGAGCGTGCCGCCGTCGCACTGCTCGAACTTGCCGACGCGCTGGCGCAGCGCCCCGGTGAACGCGCCCTGCTCGTGGCCGAACAGCTCGCTCTCGACCAGGCTCTCGGGCATGGCCGCGCAGTTGATCGCCAGGAACGGCCTGCCCGCGCGGTCGCCGTAGTGGTAGAGCGCCCGAGCGACGAGTTCCTTGCCCGTGCCGCTCTCGCCCCGGATCAAGACGTTCACGTCCTGGCCGGCGAGCCGGCCGATGGCCTTGCACATCTCCTGCATCACCGGGCTGCGGCCGATGATCCGGTCGGGGGCGGCGTCGCCGGGCAACTCGGCCGGCACCCCCATGAGCCGCGCCGCCTCGAACGCCTGCGGCAGCAGTGCCTGGAGGCGGTCGAGGTCGATCGGCTTGGTCAGGTAGTCGAACGCCCCGCGCCGCATCGCCCGGATGGCGGTGTCCGCGGTCCCCTGGGCGGTGACGAACACCACCGGACGCTTGGGGTCGCGCCGGCGCACCTCCTCGAAGAAGTCCAGCCCCGAGCCGTCCGGGAGTTGCAAGTCGAGCAGGATTACGTCCGGCCGCTCGGCCTCGTAGAGCTTGCGCGCATCGGCGAGCGTGCCGGCGGCGACGACGCGCGTGCCGCCGCCCGAGAGCAGCTTCTGGAACGAGTGGCGGATCGTCGGCTCGTCGTCTACCACCAACAGTGTCGGCATCGTCATCCCCCAACCAGCGGCAGCGTCACGGCGAACCGGGCGCCGCCGCCGCCGCCCGGCTTGCCCTCGGCGGTCACGTCCCCGCCGTGCTCGCGTGCCAGGCGGCGCGCCGTCGAGAGGCCCAGACCGGTGCCGCCCGGCTTGTCGGTGGCGAACGGGTCGAACAGGCGCCCGAGCATGGCCGGCGCGACGCCCGGCCCGTCGTCCTCGACCGTGATGGTAAGCCGCCCCTCGGCGCGGCCGACCGACACGGCCACGGTGCCGCCCGACGGCGAGGCCTCGACGGCGTTGATGACGAGATTGGACACCAGCGACGCGAAGGCGTCCGGGTCGGCGGAGACGAGCAGCCCCCCCGCGGCGACCTCGACACCGACGGTCACGTTTTTGGCCCCGGCGCGCCCGCACTCGCGCTCGGCGACCCGCCGAACCGCTTCGGCGGCGTCCAGGGTTTGCCTCGCACCCGGCGGCTTGGCGAAGTCGAGCAGCCCCTGCACGGTGCGCTCGACGCGGCCGATGTCGTCGAGCATCATGCGCAACTCGTCGGGCGTGACTTCCGCCGGCCGGCCGGGGCGCAGGGCGGCCTGGACGAGCAGCTTCATCCCGGTGAGCGGGTTGCGGACCTCGTGGGCGACCCCGGCGGCGAGGTGACCGACCGCGGCCATCTGCTCGGCACGCGCCAGCTCTCGGCGCTGGCGGTCCCAGCGGCGCCCCCAGGCGCGGGCGAGGCCCACCCCCCCGGCCAGCCCCGCGAGAGGCCCCAGCACGCCGACGAGTCCCAGCGCCAGGCGGGTGCGGTCGGTCAGCGACTCGTTGGCGAGCGCAGTCGCTTCGAGCGAGGCGCGGTTGCGCTCGACGAGTTCTTCGCACGACGCCAGGATCGGCCCCACTGGATGCGCGTCGGACCAGGCGACGACTGCCGCGCGGTCGAGGGCGACCGGGGGGCGGACGCCCAGGCCGCGCCGGTACGCCGCGTACCCCGCCCGGACTTCGCCGATCAGCCGCAGTTCCTCCGGGCCGGTGGCCGCCGCGACGGCCTTCTGGATCGCCGCCTCGAACTGCCGGTGGTCCCCGTCGAGCGGCGCCCAGCGGGCGGGCGTCGGCTCCAGCACGTACACCAGGGCGTGAAGTCGCACCTGCCGCAGCCTCACCTCGGCCTCCTGGGCGGCCTCCAGTCCGGCGACCTCCTGGGCGAGCAGGCGGGCGCGGTCGGCCTGCAACCGGCCCAGCGACCAGACGCCCAGGGCGCACGCCGCCGAGAGCGCGAGGCTGGTCGCGGCGGCGGGCAGCGCGAGGTGGATCGGGTTCGTGCGGGACATCGAGGCGGCCCCCAGGTCAGCCGGCCGCGAGCGCGAGTAGGTAAGCCGCCATAACCGAGCCGAGTAGGGCCAGGACCGAGGCGACGGCGAGGCCGAGCGGCCGGTACGGCAGGCCGCCGTCGTGCCGCCGCAGGAACCGCGCGTGCTCCACCGCCGCCGCGAGGTTGACCAGCAACCCCAGGGCGACCAGACCGACGCCCAACGCCGCCGACCACCCCGTCGCGCGACCCGTCTGCCACTCCGGCGCGGCGAACTCGCGCAGGAACCAGCCGAACCGCGCCACGACGAAGCCGAAGCCCATGAGGGCCACCCCCGTGCGGACCCAGGCGAGCAGCGTCCGCTCCGCGGCCATCCGCACTCGCGGGTCTGAGATCGAGGCGTGTTCGGCGGGGCCGGGGTCGCTCATCAGGTTTTCCACGCGTCCGACGTTCCGGGTGGGCGGTATCTTATGCAAAGTGCCGGCTTCCACTCCGGCGAGCGGACGAGCCGAGTCGGTCGGGCCACCCAAAACACACATGGCCAATGCGGTTCGTCCAGTCGAGTTGTAATACGCCATACTGTCATAGCTGTTATGCACGCCATGGAGAG
>CAXTPM010000061.1:0-14435 GCA_964245865.1 uncultured Fimbriiglobus sp.
ACCGTCGCCGCGAACAACAGCTTGTTCCCCTGCAGTGCGAGGGCGGCGACCGGCGCGGCCGTCGCCGGCGCGTCGCCACGCCGGGTTTCGAGCACGCCTTCGAGTTTGCCGCCGACTTGCCGGACGGTCAGAGTGTAGGTCGTCGCGCCATTTCGCGCCCGGACCTCCCAGGTGTACGTCCCGGCCGGGTCGGCGGTCGCGCTCGGGTCGAACCCAGGGAATGGGTTCGCCGGCTCGGGTTTGACCGCGCCCGCCTCGGCCACGGGGTCGCCGGCGCCTGGCACGACATCGGGGTGGTCGCGCCAAACCCAGCGCAGCATCTGCGGCAGGATCGCCCCGCCGTGGTCGTCGGTGTGGCCCCCCTTGCCGACCACCGCCGCGTGGTCCTAGCCCTTGTCCTTCAGGGCCGCGATCATCTTCTGGTTCTGCAGGTACCAGTCGCGGTTCAGGTTCTGGGGGCTGCGGTTGTCGAGTTCGCCGTCTTGGAGGAACACGCGGATCGGCTTCTTGTCGGCCTTGCGCACGAGGTCGGGGTAGACGTGCCCGCCGTGGATGTCGGTGAAACTGCCGATCAGGCTGAGGACGTTGCGGAACTGGTCGGGCCGCTCCCACGCGGCGGTGAACGCGCAGATGCCGCCCGAACTCGACCCGCCGATCGCCCGGTCCTCCGGCCGGCCCGAGAGCTTGTACTTCTTCGCCACTTCGGGCAGAATCTCGTCCACGACCATGTTCGCGTAGTCGGCGGTCAGCACGTCGTACTCGCGGTCGCGGTTGTCCGGGTTGTTGGTGCCGATGCTGTCTGGGAACGTGTCGCCGCGCTGGCCGGGGGTGATGTAGACGCCGATTGTTACCGGGATTTGCTTCTTGGCGACTAGGTTGTCCAGCGCCTGCGGCACCCGCAGCACGCCGTTCGGGTTAACCGCGCGGGCGCCGTCCTGGAACACGAGCACGCACGCCGGCTTGTCGGGCGTGTACTGAGCCGGGACCGACACCCAATACTTGCGGACGGTGTTCTTGATGACGTTGCTGCGGAACAGGTACGGCCCGTCGAGTTTGCCCTTCGGCACGCCCGGCTGCGGGAGCGAGTCGGGGCCGAGGGCGTACCGCGCCGGGACAACCGGCTCGCGCTGGAGGCGCGCCGGCCCCTCCGCCCACACGGCTGTGGCCAGGGCGAGGACGAAAACTGACGAGACGACGAATGCGCGCACGGGGAGAGCCTCACGGCTGGTGGCAACTAAATGTTCGTCAGCGGCCCGGTCGAGTCGCCGAAGCGCGGCAGTTTGCTGACCCCCGCGGCCTGCGCGAGCGCCAGGTACAGGTTCGAGAGCGGTTTCGAGCCGTGCCTGACGTACCGGCCGGGGTGCAACAAGCCACCGCCGCCCCCGGCGAGGACGACCGGCAGGTTGGTGTGCGTGTGCCGGTTGCCGTCCGCGTTGCCGCTGCCGAACACGACCATCGTGTTCTGCAACAGACTCGTGCCGTCGGCGTCGGCCGCGGCCTTGAGCTTGTCGAGGAACCCGGCGAACTGCCGGACGTACCAGCGGTCGATCTCGGCCACCTTCTCGACCCACTCCTTGCGGTTCATGTGGTGGGTCAGGTCGTGGTGCCCCTCGCTGATGCCGATCTGGTCGAACGAGCGGTTGCTGCCGTCGTGGGCCATCAGCATACTCCCCACGCGGGTGGAGTCGGTCTGGAACGCCAGCACCATGATGTCGAACATCAACTGCACGTGGTCGGCGTACTCCGACGGAATACCGGGCGGGGTGTCGGCCTGGGGGTCGTGGGCGGCGAACGCCTCGGCCTTTTGGATGCGCCCCTCGACCTCGCGCACGCCGGTGAGGTATTGGTCGAGCTTGCGCCGGTCGGCGGCGTCGAGGCGCGACTGCATCGCCCGAGCGTCCTCCCGCACGAAGTCGAGCACCGACTTGTCTTCCTGCTGGCGCAGCGCCAGGTTCGCCGCGCGCTCGCCGGGCTTGCCGGCGCCGAACAGCCGCTCGAACGCCGCGCGGGGGTTACTCTCCGCGGCTTTGGGCGTGGTCGGCGAACTCCACGAGATGTTGTACTGGTACGCGCAGGCGTACCCCGAGTCGCAGTTGCCGGCCTTCGGGCTGCCGTCGCAGGTCAACTCCAGCGACGGGAAGCGCGTCTGGTGCCCGTACTCGGTTGCGAGCACCTGGTCGATCGACACCCCGGCCCGCAGGTCGCTGGCGCTCTTTTTGAGCCGGACGCCGGTGAGGAACGTGCCGTTGCCGCGCGCGTGGTCGCCGCCCCCGTCCGCCCCGCCGTCGGCCACCACGTTGTCCAGCCCGCCGAGCACCTGCAGCGAGTCCTTGTGCTTCTCCAAGGGCGCGAGGGTGCGGCCGAGCTTGAAGTCCTTCCCCTCGCCGGTCGGCCACCACATCCCAGGGATCGCCCCGTTCGGGAAGTAGACGAACGCGGTACGCAAGGGCGCCCCGCCCGGCGTCGTGCCGGCCCGGCGAACCGGAGCGGCGAGCGCCGCGGCCGGGCCGAGGGACGCGAGGGCGGGGAGGGCGACGAGGGAGCCGACCCCCTGGAGGAACCGGCGACGGTCTGTGCGGGCCATCGGGCGAACTCCGTCAGGAGGGTAGGGGGCTAGGGCTTCGGAACGTCCTGCTCGCGCGCCGAGCCGCGGCGCTGGAACGCGGGCGACTCGATCAGGCCGAGGATCAGCGCCGACGGCCTGCCGCCGGCGGCGTCGAGGCGTGCCACGATTTCGTCGAGCGTGTGCTGGTCGTGCGGTCCCGGCCCGCGCCCGAGGGCGTAGATGAACAGTTTCTCGGCCACGCAGCGGTAGTAATCGAGCTTCCGGTCGCCGCTGACCAGAACCCGTTTCAACTCTTTGACCGACTGGAACGTCTCGCCAGTGAGGAGCGTCCCGGCCGCGTCAATCGGCTGGCCCTGCTCCTTGTCGCGCCACCGGCCGAGGGCGTTGAAGTTCTCGAACGCCAGCCCGATCGGGTCCATGCGGTTGTGGCACGAACTGCACTTCGGGTCGGCGCGGTGCCGGGCCAGCGTCTCGCGCAGGGTCGGCGTCTTGCCCTTTACCCCGGACGCGGCCTCTTCGAGCGTGGTCACGTCCGGCGGCGGGGGCGGGGGCGGCACGCCGAGGATGTTTTCGAGCACGTACAGCCCGCGCTTCACCGGCGAGGTGCGGTCGGGGTTCGAGGTCACGACTAGTACAGTGGCCTGGGTGAGCACCCCGCCGCGCGGGCTATCCGGCGGCAGTTGGACTTTGCGCATCGCGTCGCCGGTCACGCCGTCGATGCCGTAGAACTTCGCCAGCCGCTCGTTCAGGAACGTGTAGTCGGCGTCGAGCAACTCGAGCAAACTCCGGTCGTTCCGCAGCACGTAGTCGAACGCCAACTCGGTCTCCTGCCGCATCGCCCGGCGGAGGTCCGGCGTCAACTCGAACTGCCGGCCGCGCCGGAACCCGGCGCCGACCGACGCCCGCAGGCCGTCCAACTCGGTCTTCTCGGCGGCGCTGAGTGCCTCCGGCGGTTTGCGGGTGAGTTCGCGGAAGCGTACCCGTTGGGCGTTCGCCTGCGGGTCGGCCGGCTCGTCCTTGGCCACGACGGCCGCGGCGTTCACGTTCGCGGTGTCGATCGCCCGGCCCTGGAGCCACTGGCCGGGGAAGTTGCGCACGAACTCGCCGGAGCGCTTGTCGGCCAGCAGCCGCGCTACCTGCGCGGGCAGGTTCGCCCGCAGTTTGCCTTCCCCGGCCAGGCGCAGCAGTTCGTCGTCGGGGGTGGACGACCAGAGGAAGTACGATAGGCGCGAGGCGAGCGAGAACTCGTCAAGCAGCGGGAAGCGGTCGGCCGACCCGGCGACGGTCTGCTCCTCGCGGAACAGGAACCGCGGCGACGCCAGCGCCACCGTCATCGCCTGGGCCACGCCCCCCTCGGCCGTGCCGCCGGGCTTGGCAGCAGTCGCCTCGGCCAGCTTGGCCAGGCGCTCGACCGTCGCGTCGTCGGCGGCGCGGCGGAACGCGCGGGTGGCGAACACCCGGATCAACTCCCGCGTCCGCGCGGCCTGGGCGGCGGGGTCAGCCGGCATGCCGCCGGGGAAGTAGCGCTCGTACCCGGCCGGGCGGACCCAGTGCTCCCGCGCCAGCGGCCCGCGCACCGTGACGGCCTGCACGCGCAGGGTTAACGAGCGAACCGGCTTCTCGTTCGGCGTCAGCGGGATCACTTCCAGGCTGAGCGTGCGCGGCCCGGCCGGCCAGTCGCGGTCGAACTCGAAGCGGTACGGCCTCCCGCCCTGGCGGACGAACTCCTGGTCGAGCAGCACCTCGGCCCCGTCGCGCACCACCAGCCGGCACTTGTTGTAGTCGAACAGGTTATCGACGTACTGCTCGCTGGCGGTGAGGTCGAGTACGAGTTGGTACTTGCCCGCCCGCTCGACCGCGAACTCGTGCCGGGCGACGGTGGCCTTGGTGTACGGCAGCGCCAGCGGGCCGTCGCTCGGCTTCGCGCCGTCCGAAGTGAACCGGCCCCCGGCGACGCGGCGCTCGGCCGGCACCCACGGCGCGGTCGGCACCGCGCGGGCGACCGCGGACTTCGCGGACGCGAAGTACTTCTCCAACAGCAGCGGCGAAAGGGTGAGGACTTCAGCGACGGTGTCGAACCCATGCCCGGTGTCGTCCGCGGGGAAGTCCGTAGCCGCGTCGAACTCGACGCCCAGCAGGTCGCGGACGGTGTTGCAGTACTCGGTGCGGTTCAGCCGGCGGAGGGTGACGCGGCCGGGGTCGGGGTCCGTCGGGTCGGTGCCGAACGCCGAGTACTTGACCCACTTCTCGACCGCCGCCAATTCCTCGGGCGAGGGGCGGTCTCTGCCTTTGGGCGGCATCATTCCCGAGCGCATCATCCGCAGGGTTTTGAGCCACAGTTCAGGGTCGGAGGCCGGGTCGGCGTCGCCGAACTCGAACGACACCCCGCCCTTGGCCGACTCGGCGCTGTGGCAGCGGGCGCAGAACTCGTCGAGCACCGGCGCGGCGTGCGCTTTGTACTCGGTGGCCGGGTCGGAACCCAGGGCCGGGGTGGCGAGGGCGAGCACCAGGGCGGCGGTCGCCGACCACTGGGCGGCGCGGCGGGGAGAAGTGCGGGTCGGCAAGGGAGTGTGCCCGGCGGGGAGGGGGCAGCGGTTCGCGCCGGGCGAGCCTGGTTTAGTGTAGCGGCCCGCCCGCCCGGCCGCGTGAGAATTGGATGAGACGCCGGCGGTCGGCGACCGCGCGCGAAGGCTTTCCCGCGCAATCCGCCGCGCGGCCGATCACCTTTCTTCCGCGCCGGTACTCTAGTCGTGCGGGGCGCGCCGCCCCATTCCGACGACCGGGGCCGGGTATGCTGCTCTCGATCACGACCACGCACGCCCCGGCCACCGACCTGGGGTACCTGCTGCACAAGCACCCGGCGAAGTTCCAGACGTTCGCCCTCACCTTCGGCGCGGCGCACGCCTACTACCCCGAATCGACGCCCGAACGATCGACGGCGTGCCTGCTCTTGGATGTCGATGCGGTGGGGCTGGTGCGCGGGCGCGACCCCAACCGCGACTTCCTCCTTGCGCAGTACGTCAACGACCGGCCCTACGTGGCGTCGTCGTTCCTGAGCGTGGCGATTAGTGAGGTGTTCGGCTCGGCGCTTTCGGGCCGCTGCAAAGATCGCCCGGAACTGGTCGCCACGCCGATCCCGCTCGAAGCGCGGCTCGAAGCCCTCCCCGTGCGCGGCGGCGAGCAATTCTTACGCGCCGTGTTCGGGCCGCTGGGCTACGAGGTCGAGTGCGAGCGGCTGCCGCTGGACAAGAACTTCCCCGAGTGGGGCGACAGCCCGTACCACGCGGTGACGATTCGCGGTACGGTGCGCCTCTCGGAACTGCTCACCCACTTGTACGTGCTCGTCCCCGTGTTCGACGCGCGCAAGCATTACTTCGTCGGCCGGGACGAACTCGAAAAGCTGCTCGCCAAGGGGGGCACCTGGCTCGCGGCGCACCCGCTCAAAGACGAGATCGCCCGGCGCTACCTCGGCAACCGCCCGAGCCTAGTGCGGCAGGCGCTGGACCGGCTCGCGCAGGACGACGGTGAATCCCCCGAGGCAAGCAGCGACGCGCCGGGCAAGGCGAACCCCGAGGAGGTGCTGGAGAAGCCGGCGAGCCTCAACGAGACTCGCCTGGGCGCGGCGCTCGCGGAGCTGAAAGCGTCGGGAGCCAAGCGCGTGCTCGACCTCGGCTGCGGCGAGGGCAAGCTGCTGCGGATGCTCGTGAAGGACCGTCAGTTTACCGAGATCGTGGGGGCGGATGTTTCGGTGCGCGCGCTAGAGATCGCCACACGGCGGCTGAAACTCGACCCGGCGCCAGACTCGATTTCCGAGCGCGTGAGACTGATCCACGCCAGCCTGATGTACCGCGACGCGCGCCTGGCGGGGTTCGACGCGGCGGCGGTGGTCGAAGTCGTCGAGCACCTCGACCCGCCCCGGCTCGCGGCGTTCGGCCGCGTGCTGTTCGAGTTCGCCCGGCCGTCAACGGTGGTAATGACGACGCCGAACCGGGAGTACAACGCCGTCTGGGAGACGCTGCCCGCCGGCGAGTTTCGCCACCCCGACCACCGCTTCGAGTGGACTCGTGCCGAGTTCCATTCGTGGGCCGGTGGGGTGGCCAACCGCTTCGGCTACGCGGTGCGCTTCGAGCCGGTGGGGCCGCTGCACGCGGAGTACGGCTCGCCGACGCAGATGGGGGTGTTCCGCCGTGGGGAGTGACTTCGAGGGGCGGGTGGCCGGGCTGGTACGCGAGGCACACGCCGACCCGCGCACGGCCGACGAGCTAGTGAGTGCGGCGCTGACGGCGCCGGACGAGGAGGCGCGCTGGGAGGCGGTGACGGTGCTACACCGCCGGGGAGTGCGTGAATGCTTCGAGGCCGCGCGGGCGCTCTGCCGCAGCGGCTGCGCGCTCGAGCGCGAACTCGGCGCCAACATCCTCGGTCAATTGGGTGTCCCGGAGCGCGCGTTCCCCGGCGAGGCGGTGGCAGAATTGGCGGCGCTCCTGAAGCCGCCGGGCGAAGACGCCGCGGTGCTGCGGGCCGCGCTCGTTGGGTTGGGCCACCACCACGACCCCAGTCTCATCGGACCCGCGGCCGCGCTGGCCACGCACCCGAGTACCGATGTCCGCTTCGGCGTGGCGTTCGCGCTCGCTACTCACGACGACCCGCTGGCCCTCGGCACGCTGATTCGCTTGACCGAGGATGCCGACGAGGTGGTGCGTGACTGGGCCACGTTCGCGCTCGGTCGCCAAACTGACGCCGACACGCGGGAACTCCGCGAGGCGTTGGTGCGGGCCGCGACCGATGTTGACGAGGTGGTGCGCGGCGAGGCACTCGTCGGCCTGGCGCGGCGGCAGGACGGCCGCGTTGTTGTGCCGCTCGTCCGCGAACTCGAAGCGTTCGCGTCGGCCGAGTACGGCTCCTACGCCGTCGAAGCCGCGGAGGAACTCGCCGACCCCCGCCTGCTGCCGGCGCTGTTACGACTGCAAGCGCTCGCGCCCGACGGCCGCTTCGACCGCGCGATTGCCCGCTGCACCGCACCCACCGGGTCCAACTCGTGACACCCTCCGACTACGCCCCGCCCGCCAACCCCACTGCCGACGAGCAGCGCGCCGCCCTGCGCCGGGGACTCGGCCGCGCGGCGATGTGGGCGTCGTCGGGCAAGCTCGATGAGGCGCTGCTAGCCGAGGCGTGGCTGGCCGACTGGCGCTACGATCGGCAGATCGACTCGCCGCGCGGCGACTGGCTGTTTGGCCTGGCCGAGAGCCTGGGCGCAATCGCGCGGCTGCGGGGGCCACTCTTGCGGGCGCTCGGTCACTTATCCGACGGCCCGGCCAACGAGCGCGGCGCGGGCCAACTCTGCGCGCTGGCACTCCGCTACGCCCAGGCCGGCGACGCGGTGTTTCGCGTCCGGTTGTACGACATCGTGGGCCGCAAGCCGATCCCGCCCAGTCATCGGCTCGGCGAGCACGAACTGATCCGGCTCGACGGCGAGGCAGGGTTCCTGTTTGCCGCGCGGGCGCGGGGCCGGCGACTGGGGGACGACCCCGGCTGGACGGGGGCGGGGGACTTCATGTTCACCGCCGGCGAAGTCCTCGGAAGAGATCGCGCAGCCACGCTTCTCGACGCGAGCGCTGATGAGCACGTGGCCCGCTTCCGCGACCACTGGCGGGACATCGAGGCGGAGTGCGATGCCGCGCCGCGTCAGACTTACGCCGAGCAGACGGCCACCCTCACGCCCGGAGACATCGTTGCCGCCGCCGAATCGCCCAGCCCGCTGCGCCGTCACCTCGGCGGCTGGGGCAAGCTGGCCGAACCCGCCGATCTCAAAGTCGTGGCCGCGCACCTCTGGGCCGCGACCGATCCGAAAGCCGTCGCCAAGCTGCTGCAAGTCTTCGCGGCCCGCGCGCTGCCCGAGTTCGACCCGCGCCTCATCGAGCTATGCCGCCACGCCGACTCCGACGTGAGTTGGCGCGCTCTCAAGGCGCTCGAAGAGAACGCCCACCCGATGGTGCGCGACTACGCACTCGCCGAACTGGCGCGCGGCGAGGCGTCGGCGGTCGGGCTGCTCGTCAGGAACTACGAACCGGGCGACGAGGGGCGCGTCTTAGCGGTGATCGAAGCGCCCGCGCCCGACGGCGAGCACGAGCACGGGCCGATCTCCGACGCGCTCGAACTACTGGAGGCCAACCCCGGCGCCGACGCCTCGCGCCTCGGCGTGGCCTGCTACGCCCGCACCCCCTGCGGCCACTGCCGCGCGACGGCGGCACGGCTACTCGTGGCGCGCGGGGTGGCGCCCGACTGGCTCCTCGGCGAGTGCCGACATGACGCCGAGGCCGACATCCGCGAACTCGTCGCTAACCCGCCCGGAACCGACGCCCCATGACACTGACTATCCCGAAGCTCTCCCTCGTCGTTTTGATCGGCCCCAGCGGCTCCGGCAAATCGACCTTCGCGCGGGCGCACTTTCTCCCCACCGAGGTCGTCTCGTCGGACGCCTGCCGCGGCTTGGTCGGCGACGACCCCAACGACCAGGCGGTGACGAACGAAGCCTTCGAGGTGCTGCACGCCATCGCCGCGCGGCGCCTGGCGCTCGGCCGGCTGACGGTCATCGACGCGACCAACGTGCAGGCCGAATCCCGCGCGCCCCTGGTGGCACTCGCGCGCAAGTACCACTGCCTGCCGGTGGCGGTGGTGCTGAACTTGCCGGAGCACGTCTGCCACGCGCGCAACGCCGCCCGTAGTGACCGCGCGTTCGGGCCGCACGTGGTGCGCAACCAGCGCTCGCAACTGCGGCGCTCGCTGAGAACTTTGCGGCGCGAGGGCTTCCGGCAGGTTCATGTGTTCGACACGCCCGAGGAGGTTGCGGCCGTCGCCGTCGAGCGCGTGCCCTTGTGGGTGGACAAGAGCGGCGAGCGCGGGCCGTTCGATATCGTCGGCGACATCCACGGCTGCGCCGACGAACTCGAGGCGCTCCTCGCTCGACTCGGATACGCGCCGGCCGAAGTCCCCGACGCCGGGCCGGGCTGGGGTTCGCTCTCGTACCGCCATCCCGAGGGGCGCAAGGCGGTGTTCGTCGGCGACCTCGTGGACCGCGGGCCGCGCGTGCTCGACGCTCTGCGAATCGTCCGCAACATGGTGCAGTCCGGTGCGGCGCTGTGCGTGCCGGGGAACCACGACGTGAAGCTCCTCAAGAAGCTGACCGGCCGGGACGTGAAGGTGAACCACGGCCTCGCCGAGTCGCTCGCCGAGATCGACGCGCTCCCCGGCGACACCAAGCCCGCGTTCGTCAAGTCGCTCTGCGGCTTCCTCGACGGCCTCGTGAGCCACTACGTGCTCGACGGCGGCAAGCTCGTAGTGGCGCACGCGGGCCTGAAACGCGAGATGCAGGGGCGCGGCTCATCAGCCGTGCGGGACTTCTGCCTGTACGGCGAGACCACCGGCGAGACCGACGAGTTCGGCCTGCCGGTGCGCCTGGACTGGGCGTCCGAGTACCGCGGCCCGGCGCTGGTGGTCTACGGCCACACCCCCGTGCCCGAGGCCGAGTGGCTCAACGGCACGGCCAACATCGACACCGGCTGCGTGTTCGGCGGCAAGCTCACCGCGCTGCGCTACCCCGAGCGCGAGTTCGTCTCGGTCCCGGCGGCGCGCGTCTACTGCGAGCCGGCGCGCCCGTTCTTATCGGATGCCGCCGCACCGGCCCTGAGTGCCCAGCAGAGTTACGACGACCTCCTCGACGCGGCGGACGTGCTCGGCAAGCGCTACGTTTCCACCAGGCTGCGGGGCAGCGTAACGATCCGCGCGCCGCACGCCACGGCCGCACTCGAAGTGATGAGCCGCTTCGCCGCCGACCCGCGCTGGCTGATTTACCTGCCGCCCACGATGTCGCCCACCGAGACCAGCCGCGAGCCGGGCCTCTTGGAACACCCCGCCGAGGCCTTTGCGTATTACCGTGCGCAAGGGGCGCCGCACGTGGTGTGCGAGGAGAAGCACATGGGGTCGCGCGCCGTGGTCGTGGTGTGCCGCGACGGGGCGACGGCCGCAACCCGGTTCGGCGTGACGAGCGGCGAACTCGGCGCGGTCGTCACGCGCACCGGCCGGCGCTTCTTCCCGGACGCGGCCACCGAGGCGGCGGTGCTGGGGCGCTTGCGCGCGGCAATCGCCGGCGCGGGGCTGTGGGAGTCGCTGGACACCGGCTGGCTGTGCCTGGACTGCGAGCTGATGCCGTGGTCGGCGAAGGCGCGCGAACTCCTGAAGAGCCAGTACGCCGCCGTGGGCGCCGCCGGGCGCGCGGCGCTGCCGCGCGCCCAGGCTAGCCTCGCCGCAGCCGCCGCACGCCTCACCGGGGCCGAGCGCGCCAAGCTCGACGCGGTGGGCGGCGCGGTCGCCGGCCGGGCCGAGGACATCGGCCGCTTCACCGACGCCTACCGCCGCTACTGCTGGCCGGTACACGCGGTCTCGGATTACAAGCTCGCGCCGTTCCACCTGCTGGCGTCGGAGGGGCGCGTCCACTCGGGCGAGTCGCACGCCTGGCACCTGGACACCCTCGCCGCCGTCTGCCGCGCCGACCCGGAGTTGCTGCTGGCGACGGCGTACAAGCTGGTCGATCTCGCCGACGAGTCGAGTTGCGCCGAGGGAACCGCGTGGTGGTTCGAGATGACCGAACGCGGCGGCGAGGGGATGGTCGTCAAGCCGCCGGGCTTCGTGCTGCAGGGACCGCGCGGCCTCGCGCAACCCGCTGTGAAGTGCCGCGGCCGCGAGTACCTGCGCCTGATCTACGGCCCCGACTACGCCGGCGAGTCGAACCTGACGCGGCTCCGCGGCCGGGGGCTGGCGCACAAGCGCTCGCTGGCGCTGGGGGAGTTCGCGCTCGGCGTCGAGGGGCTGGAGCGGTTCGTCAAGCGCGAGCCATTGCGCCGCGTGCATGAGTGCGTGTTCAGCGTCCTGGCACTCGAAAGCGAGCCGGTCGATCCGCGGCTGTGACTTTCGCGCGGGGCGCTGCCGCGGCCGGCCCGGCCGGTTAAGCTAGCCCGCGGGGCCGGCACTCGTTCCATTTCAGGATCGGCGAAGCGATGATCTGCCAGGGCTGCGGCGTCGAGGCGCCCACCAAATACGTCTCGTTCCACCAGAACATCGGCGCGCTACTGATGCGCTTCTCGAAGTCGGTCGAGGGGAGCCTCTGCCGCGACTGCATCGGCCGGCACTTCCGGGGGATGACGGGCACCACACTGCTCCTGGGCTGGTGGGGGACGATCTCGCTCGTCATCACGCCGTTTATTCTGGCCAACAACGTCGTGCGCTACGCGCTCTGCCTAGGGTTGCCGCGCGCCGAGGCGGGCGCCGGCCCCCCGGTGCTGACCGACGACGCGGCGGCGCGCCTGGGGCCGCACGCCCAGGACTTGTTCGACCGGCTCGGCGGGGGCGCGGACCTCGGGCCGACGGCCGAGCACTTCGCCGACCTCGCCGGGGTCACGCCAGGGCAGGTGGTGCTGTACGTCCGCGCGGTCGCCCAGGACCAGCGGCGGGGGCGGTAGCGCGAACCCCGCGCCCCGCCGGCCCCTCCCGTGTGCCATGCTCACCCTCCCCGAAGCGCTCGACTCCATCCGCGGTCGGCGCGAGTTCGCCGTCCGGCGCCTCGGCGGCGTCGTGGTGGTCAACTACCTGCTCACGCTCCCCGACTCGTTCGAGGGCGTGCGGCGCGAGTTGCGGGGTGTCACCTTCGACGAACTCACCGGCGCAGTCGTGTCGCTGCCGTTCCACAAGTTCTTCAACGTCAACGAGAGGCCCGAGACGCAGTTCCACGCGATCAAGCACCTGCGCGCCGAGGTCTACGAGAAGCTCGACGGCAGCCTGATCCACGCCTACCGGCACCCGGCGACCGGCGAGCTGACGCTCTCGACGCGCATGGGAAGCGACACCCCGCAGGCCCAGGCGGCGCTGGCGTTCGCCCGGTCGGCCCCGGAGTTGTGGCGACTCATCGGCGGAGTCGTGGACGGCGGGGCGACGCCGCTGTTCGAACTGGTCGGGCCGGACAACCTGATCGTGGTGAGCTACCCCGCCCGGCGGCTAGTGTACCTCGCCAGCCGGGACCGCGCCACCGGAGACTACTCCTTCGACGAGCGCTTCCCCGACAAGGCCCGGCGGCACGACATCGCGTTCGGCGACATCGAAGCGCACCTGGGTGCGCCCGAGACCGAGGGATACGTCTGCCGGCTGGAGACTGGCCTTTGGGTGAAGGCGAAGGGGGAGTGGTACCGCGAGCGGCACCGGGCGGTCGATGACCTGATGCGGCCGGCGTATCGACTGTACGAGATGGCCCTCGGCGGCAAACTGGGAGTCGTCACGGCACTCGCGGCCGAGCGCCACCGGCCGCAGTTGGACGCGATCCGGGCGGAGGCCGCGCGCGACTTCGCCGGGCTAGCCGCGCACGCGCTCTCGCTGCACGCCGATCTCGTGTCCGAGACGCCGGCCGGGGGCCGCAAGGGCTACGCGGTTTTGGCGAGGGCGCGGCACCCGGACCTGTTCACCGCGCTGATGCTGCTCTACGAGGGGCGCGACGCCGGCGAAATCCTGCGCCGGCGGCTGATGGAGCGCTACCGCGCCGAGAAAACGCACCGCCTGCACGACGGCGGCATGAGCGATATTTGAGTGTCTCCCGCCGTCAGCCCTCACCCCTTCGGGAAAGTGGGGTCTGCGGGACTCGAACCCGCAACCAATCCGTTATGAGCGGACTGCTCTAACCGTTGAGCTAAGACCCCGCAGCATCAATCCTAGCACTTCGCGCCCCAGGCTGCAAGCCGCTAGCGGGGTTCGCACGCCGCCACGGCTTCCGCGAGGCCGGCCAGCGCGTCGCGCGTCGGGATGAACTCGTGGCCGACGTAGCCCGCGTAGCCCGAGCGCTTCAGTTGACTCATCACCGCCGGGTAGTTGATCTCTTGCGCGGCGTCCAACTCGTGCCGTCCGGGGACGCCGGCGGTGTGGACGTGGCCAATGAGTTCGGCACAACTCGCAATCCGGCGGCAGAGGTCGCCGTGCATGATCTGCACGTGGTAGATGTCGAACAGGAGTTTGACGCGCGGGCTGCCGACGCTTCTCAGGATGCCGAGCAACTCGTCGAGGTCGTCGCCGAGGTACCCAGGGTGCCCGGCCATCGGGTGCGAGCCGTCGCGCGAGTTCAGGTGCTCGACGCACACGGTCACGCCGTGCTTTTCCGCGGCGCGGGCGAGTTCCTTGAGGTTCTTGGCCGTCTCCCTGGCACTCGCGTCGCGCGGAATCTTGGCACTCGCGGGGTCGTCGGGGTCGGTCAACTCGTTGCCGACGAAGCTAATCACGCTCGGCACCTTCGCGGCCGCGCACTCTTCGATGCGCCTGGCGGTGGCGCTCACGACTTCGGCGGCGTGGCGCGGGTTGTTCAGGCCGTACACGAAGCCGGTCTTGGGGTAGCCGTTGCCGGCGATGGCGCACGTCAGCCCCGCCCCGGCGAGTGCCGGCCAGTGCTCGGGTTCGGCCAGTTCGATGCTCGCGCAGCCGAGTTTCTTGGCGGCGGCGATCATCTCGGTGGTGCTCCACTTCTGGCCGAACGAGTGGTAGCACCACCAGACCAGCGAGTGCCGGAAGTGCGGGGCGCCGGGGGCGGCAGTGGTGGCGGTGGCGGTCGGCATCGTGGCGGCTCCGGCGAGGAGGGCGAGAATTTTCAGCGAGTCGCGGCGGGTGGGGTCGGTCGGCGGGGGCATCGGGCGGGGCCGTCCGAGAAGTGGGAATCGGGGCGCCCGAGCGCGTTCGCGCTGGCGGGCGCCCGGCGGAGTTCGTTATACTAAACATCCGCACCCAGCCCCCTCCCGACCCCTTCGCTTCCCGCAAGAGGTTCCCGCCGCATGACTTCCCGACTCCT
>CAXTPM010000062.1:0-7450 GCA_964245865.1 uncultured Fimbriiglobus sp.
GTGAGGATGGTCGTCGACCAGAAGCTCTCCGTGGCCGAGGTGGCGCGGCGTCGCCGAGGCGCAGAAGTGCGTCAACGTGTTCGCTCGCGTCATGCGTGTGGCCGGAGTCGCGGCCGAGGTGAGGCAGAAGTTCAAGCAGACGACCGACTCCGGCCACGCGCTGCCGGTGGCGGA
Organism: uncultured Fimbriiglobus sp.; assembly: GCA_964245865.1. Lineage (GTDB taxonomy): Bacteria > Planctomycetota > Planctomycetia > Gemmatales > Gemmataceae > Fimbriiglobus. The sequence goes on from CAXTPM010000062.1 coordinate 175, forward strand.
GAGCGTACTCGACCAAGCGTTCGACCCGGCTGAGCCGAACGCGGCGTGGGTCGCCGACGTGGCCTACGTGCCGACGCGCGAGGGGTGGCTGTACCTAGGCGGGTCGTGCGCGATGGTCGGCTGGCGGTGCCCCGAGTTCGCGCTGTCGTTCCCCGCGTTCATGCTAGTCAATGCCGTCCTGTTCCACATCGCCCCGGCCGCGGCCACCCGCGTCTTCTCGCCCGGCCTGTTCACCGCCGCCGGCGTGTTCCTGCCGGTCGCGGGGTGGGCGTACTACGGGGCGTGGCGGGACGGCGCCCTGACGGCCCTCAGCGGCTCGGTGTCGGGCGTGCTCGGGTTCGTCATGATGATGTTCCCGATCGCGCTGCAGGTGACGAAGCGGCGGGAGTTCTTCCGCCAGGACGGCGGCGCCGGGTCGGGTGGGGCGGGGCGATGACGGCGCGGAGACGGCCCGCCGCGTGGGGTGCGGGGGCTTGGTTCGGCTGCCAGGTCGGCGGCACCGCTTGGCTGGCGACCGGGGCGGTCGAGATGGCCCAGTCGGCCCCGAGCCTGGCGACCGCCTGGGCCGTCCTCTGCGTCGCGGCCAACGGCCTCGGCACTTGGCTCTGGCGCCGCCACCGATCGGGCCACCCGAGGGCGGGCCAACTGATACTGCTGGCCTGCGGGGTCGCCGGCCTGGTCGCCCTGGTCGCGCTCGATGTCGTCCGGCCCGCCGGCGCGGAGTCTGGGGCGCCGGCCGTCGCCTACCTCGTGGTGCTGGGCGTGCCGGCGATCCTGGTCGCCGTTGCGGCCCCCCGACGCCTCCCGCCGCCGGACGCCGCAACGGGCACCGCCGCGCAGTAGCTCGCTGGCGCGCCCGACCCTATCCCCTGCGCGCCGGCCTGGGTGGCTTGTGCCGCGCACCCTCAGCAGCCGCCGCCACCCGCTCGACGAGCTGCGCCGCGTCGCGAACCGAGACCGCCGGCGCGCCTCCGCAGCGCCCGCAGTAGCGCGGCCGCCGCCCCGCCGGCCGCGAGCGCCCCGCCCGGCTCGGGGACGGGCAGGAACACGAAGCCGTTGGGGTTGGCCAGACCGTTACCCAGCGCGAACGTATCGACGAGTGCGCCGGTGCCGAAGTCGTACCGGGTGATGCGGCCGGAGTCGAAGTTGGCCACGTACAGCAGGCCGTCCGGACCGGCCGCGATCGAGCCGGGGCCGTCCAGGAGCGACGCCGGCCCCGCGGCGAAGTCGCCCAGGTACGCACCGGTCTGGCCGTCGTAGCGCTTCACCGAGTCGGTGCCGTAGCTCGCCACGAACAAGTCCCCCGTCGGCCCGAACGCCAGCCCGGCCGGGGACTGCAGCCCGCCCCCGGTGGCGAAGTCGCCGAGGTACGCCCCGCTCGCCGCGTCGTAGCGCTTCACCTGATTCGAGTTGTAGCTGCTCACGTACAGCCGCCCGCCCCGGAACGCGAGGTCGTCCGGGGCGCTCAGACCGCCGGCCCCCGGCGCGACCAAGTCGCCCACCAAAGCCCCGGTCCCGGCGGCGTACTGGCGGACGTTGTTGGTGGCGTTCCCGCCGACGTACAGGTTCCCGTTCGGCCCGAACGCTAGCCCGACTGGGGCGACCAGTCCGGGGGAGGTGGCGGCGAAGTCGCCGAGGTACGCGCCGCTGGACGCGCTGTAGCGCTTCACCCGGTTGGTGTTGACGGAGTTCACGTACAGGCTCCCGTCCGGCCCGGCGGCCATGTTCAGCGGCCCGTCGAGTCCGCCCGACCCGGCCGCGACGAAGTCGCCGAGGTACGCGCCCGACGGGCCGGAGTAGCGCTTGACCGAGTTGCTGCCGAAGCTGCTCACGAGCACGTCGAACGCCTGCGCAGGTGCTTGGCCGGGCGCCCCCACGACAGATGCCAGGGCGAACACGAGCGGCGTGACGATTCGCATGAACATGGCTCGACCTCTGCATTTCGGTTGGGGAACGGGCGGCGCCTACTCGGCCGGGCGCACTTCGCAGACCGCGACGACCTCGAAGACCCGGTCGCCCCGCCGCACGGTCAGCCGGACGGGGTCGCCGGCGCGCGCGCCGGGCGGCACGAGCAGGGGCGGATCGACCCTCACGGGGCGCCCGTCGGCGGCGGTGATCACGTCGCCGGGGGCCAGCCCGGCGTCGGACGCCCCGCGCCCGACGACGGCCAGCACCGTGCAGCCGGCGCTCGGGTCGTCCGTCTCGGCCCGGACCACGGCGCCGACCCACAACTCCGGCCCGGCCGTGTCGCGCCACGACGCCACGCCGGCCGCGATCGCACCGGCGAGGAGCACGGCGCCGGCCACCGGCCAGGGGCTCCGGGGCCGGCGCCACTGCGGGCGCGGGGCGAGTCGGGCCACCAGCGCGCCGGGGTCGAGGTGCGGCTCCGGGGCCGGGGCGCAGGCCAGGTCGGCCAGGCCAGCGCGAACCGCCCGCGCCCGGCCCTGCCCCGCCCGGCACGCCGCGCACCCCGCGGCGTGCCGCTCGACTTCCGCCCGCTCGGCGGGGGTGGTTTCGCCCCCCGGCGCGGACAGCGCCACCAGGAGTCTTCGGACCCGCCGGCAGGTTGTTGTTCGGTCAGTCATCGTCCGCCCCCCCGAACCCCAATGCGACGAGCCGGTCCCGCAGCGCCCGGCGTGCGCGGAAGAGCCGGACCCGGACGCACGCCTCGCCGCACCCCAGGGCCGCCGCGACCTCGCCGCAGGAAAGCCCCTCCAAGTCCCGCAGCGCGATCACCGCCTGCTGCCCCTCCGGGAGCGCGGCGATCGCGGCCCGGACCCGCCCGACCCGCTCGCCCCGCTCGGCAACCGCGCGCGGGCAGGCGGACTCGCGCCGGGCGCCGCCGGGAACCTCGCGGCGGGAGCGCCGCCGGTGGTTCGCCACTAGCCCGACGGCGATCCCGAACAGCCACGTCGAGAGCCGGCACCCGCCCGCGTACCGGCCGAGTCGGCCCCACGCCGCGACGAACACGTCCTGGGTCAGGTCTTCGCTGGCGCCGGGGTCGGCGGTCAGCCGGTAGACGAAGCGGTGCACGCCCGGGGCGTGCCGGAGGTACAACTCCCCGAACGCCGACGCGTCCCCGCGCCGGGCGCGCTCGACCAGTGCCGCGTCTTCTGCGGCCGGCGACTGGCCGGACACGATTCGCCCCCGGTTCGACATCCCGGCCCCCGAGCCGCGGGGCCGCGGGGCAATCCCGGCGGGCGGCGCGGCCCCCGCACCGTGAATGTCGGCACGGCGGGGAACGTTACGCGGATTTCCGCCCCCCATCCCGCTAGCCCCTCCCGGCGCGGAAGTTCACGACGAGCTGCAGGGCGGCTCGTCCCAAGTCACCCCCACAGCCTTAGTCCCTTCTTCGGCCACCGACGGGCAAGCCCCTCCCCCGAAGCTCGGCGGCGAGCGCCCGCATCGACGCCACGTCATCTACGCTGCCCGCGACAGAATTGGGGCCATGTCCCAGTCGCGTCCCGGCGACGGCTCGATCCTCAGCGGGACGGCCTCGAACCAGGGCCACGGGCTGAAGCGGACCAACGCGGATAAGCGCAGCGCCGTGGAGGTGGTGCTGAACCTTCACCCGGAGTGGAGCGACCGGCGCATCGCCGAGTTCGTCGGGGTTGGTGACGATTTGGTCCGCACCGTCCGCCCCGATCAGGTGCCGGAATCCGGCACCTGCGAGCCGGCCAAGCGCGTCGGCAAGGACAGCAAGTCGTACGCGGTTCCGCCCAAACCTGCGCCCGAAAGCGCCGGCACGGAGCGCAAGACGCCGCCCCAGTGTCGGGCGCGGGTTCGGCCCGAGTCGGCGCCATCGCACACAACTCCGCACGGGGTAGGATTTCTTTTGTAGCGGGTGTGGCCGGCCCCCGCACCGATTTATCTTTTGCCGTTAGTTTGAGGGCCACGCCGTGAAGCCGACCGGCGCCGAGTTCAGCCCCGCCCAGATCGACCGGGCCAAGCGCCTGCTGGGGAGGCTCCAGCTCCGCTCGCGGGTGGTGGCCCGCCTCATGGCGCGCTACGAGACCGACCGCTTCGCCGCGAACCGCCCGCTCGCCGCGGCGCAGGCCGACGCCTACAAGGCGATGTGCGGCGAGTCGGGCGACGGCCGACCCCTTGGTGGCGTGCGTGCGGTTCTCCCAGACCGCGATGGCCGACCAGGGGGCCAGGGCCTGCGACCGCATCAACGCCGCCAACGGACTGGTGCGGCTGCTGGGCCTGCACCGGGCGGTCAAGCGCGACGCGAGCGGGGGCGGCGGGGGCGACGCCATCATCGAGGCGATCCTCAAGCGCCAGCAGTCCCCGCGGGGCGGCCGGGCCGACCTGAACTAGCCCCGCCGGCCGGGCATGTCGCGTACAATTCGCCGGCGCACCACCACTACACTCAGCCAGTGGCGGGGATCACGATGAGCGTCGCCGAGGCACCCGAGGCCCGACCCCGCAAGCCCCGCCGGGGTGGCCCCGCGCCGGGGGGCGGCACCGACCCCGCCCCGCACGCCGAGTGGGCGCGGGCCATCGCCCGCCGGGTGGTCCGCCGCACCGGCCTGTGGCGGCACCGCGAGGAACTCGAGGGCGAGGCGGTGCTCGTGGTGTGCGAGCGCGCGGCCGCCTACCGCCCCGGCCCCCTGCGGGCGGGGTCCAGCCACTCCGAGGCGTTCCGGGGCTACTGCTACAGGCGGGTCGAGGCGCGGGTGCTGCAGGCGCTCGAGCGGCTCGAGAACGCGGGCGTCTACCACACCCGGAAGCACGTCCGGGGTCGGGCGCCCATCTTCGCCGCGAGCCTGAGCGCGCTGGCCGGCAAGGGCGAGGCGCTCGACCTCGTGCACGACGACGAGGTGGGCGACGGGGCGCCGGCCCTGCTCGCCCGCCGGGCGGTCCGGGAGCCGCAGCGCGAGCGCGGGATGGACGACGAGTAGCGGGCGGGCTGAACTCGCCGGGCGGGGGCGGTCGTGAACTTCCGGCTCCCCTCTGTGGCTCGAAGGAGGCGAGCCAGACCGCGACCTCGGGCCCGACAGTGCCGCGTGGCCGATGGCTCCGGCGGGGGCTGGGCGTCCCGCCGCCGTCGCCGGCAGACCCGCCGGACCTAGAATACCCTCCTGGTTCCCCGCGTAGGTTCGAGGTGGGTCTGTGGCGGGTGACATGATGCCGGGCGGGCGTCCGGGGCGGCCCCTTTGGCTCGGCTACGCCGGCGCCCTTGCCGCCGTCGCGGGCGCCACCGCCGCCCGGCTCGCCCTCGACCCCGTGCTGGGGAACAACTACCCGTTCGTCACCTACTTCGTGGCGATCGCGGCGGTGGCGTGGGTCGGGCGGACTGGCCCGGCCACCTCCGCCCTCGCCCTCGGCGGGCTGCTCACCTTCTACTTGTTCGTCCCGCCCCGCTACACGCTCGCCCCGGCCGACCCCGGCGCCGTGCTCGGCATGGCCCTCTTCCTGACGGTCGGGGCGGTCATCGTGGCGATGAGCCACGCCATGCGGGCGGCCCGAGTTCGGGCCGAGCAACTGCTGGCCGGCGCGTCCGACCGCGAGCGGACGGTGGCCGAGCAGGAGGAGCGGCTGCGGGCGAGCGAGGCCCGGAACTCGTTCCTGGTGGCCCTGGCCGACACGCTCCGCCCGCTGTCCGACCCGACCGCCGTGCAGGCCGCGGCCAGCCGGGTGCTGGGCGAGCACCTGCGGGCGAACCGGGTGATGTACTTCGAGATCCGCGGCGACGAGTACGTCGTCGAGCGGGACTACTCCGCCGGCGCCCAGTCGCTCGTCGGCCGGTACCCGGTCGCCTCCTTCGGTTCGGGGCTGCTGGCCGCCCTGCTGGCCGGCCGCACCGTGGTCGAGGCGGACGCCACCGCCGAGCCGGCCCGGCCGCCCGACGCCCGCGCGGCGTTCGCCGCCATTCAGGTGCGGGGCCACGTGGACGTGCCGCTGGTCAAAGACGGCCGCTTTGTGGCCGGCATGACCGTCCACGTGGCCGAGCGGCGGGACTGGTCGGCCGAGTCGGTCGCGCTGATCGAGGAGACGGCCGAGCGGACCTGGGCGGCGGTCGAGCGGGTGCGGGCCGAGGCCGCCCTGCGGGCCAGCGAGGAGCGGTTCCGCACCCTCTTCGAGACGATGGACGAGGGGTTCGTCGTGATCGAGGTGGAGTTCGACGCGGCGGGCCGGGCGGCCGACTACCGGCACGTCGAGGCGAACCCGGCGTTCGAGAGGCACACCGGGCTGCGGGGCGTTCTCGGCCTGTCGGTGCGCGAGACGGTCCCCGGCCTGGAGGAGTTCTGGTTCGAGACCTACGGGCGGGTGGCCGCGACCGGCGAGCCGGCCCGGTTCGAGCAAGAGGCCGGGCCGCTGGACGGGCGGTGGTTCGACGTGTACGCCTCCCGGCTCGGCGGGCCGGGGAGCAGCCGGGTGGCCGTCCTGTTCACCGACGTCACCGCCCGCAGGCGGGCCGAGGAGCGGCTGCGGGCGAGCGAGGCGTTCAACCGCAGCCTGATGGACGGCAGCGCCGACTGCGTAAAGGTGCTGGGCTTGGACGGTCGGCTCCTGGCGATGAACGCCCCCGGCCTCTGCGCGCTGGAGATCGACGACTTCGGCCCGGTCTGCGGGCGAGACTGGTCGGGGCTGTGGCCGGCGGACGCCCGGCGGCGGGTGGGCGAGGCCGTAGCCGCCGCCCGGAGCGGGGCAACTTCGTCGTTCCAGGCGTTCTGCCCGACGGCGAAGGGGACGCCCCGGTGGTGGGATGTCTCGGTCAGTCCGGTTCGGAACACCGCCGGCGGGCCGGTGGTGCGGGTGCTGGCCGTGTCCCGCGACATCACCGACCACAAGCGAGCCGAGGACGACTTGAGGCGGCTGGCGGCCGACTTGTCGGAGGCCGACCGGCGGAAAGACGAGTTCCTCGCCACCCTGGCCCACGAGCTCCGCAACCCCATGGCCCCGATCCGCAATGGCCTGGAAGTCATCCGCGTGGCCGGGGCGAGCGGGACGGTCGAGCAGGCCTGCTCGATGATGAGCCGGCAACTGTCGCAGTTGGTGCGGCTGGTGGACGACCTCCTGGACGTGAGCCGCATCACGCGGGGCAAGATGGAACTCCGCACGGAGCGGATCGACCTGCGGGCGGTCGTCGGGGCGGCGCTCGAAACCTCCCGGACGGTGGTGGAGCAGGCCGGGCACGAGTTGGCCGTCGCCGTCCCGGCCGAGCCGGTCCCGGTGGACGGCGACCCGACCCGGCTGGCCCAGGTCGTCTCTAACCTGCTGAACAACGCCGCCAAGTACACCCCCCGCGGCGGCCGCGTCCGGCTGGCCG
>CAXTPM010000062.1:7460-14390 GCA_964245865.1 uncultured Fimbriiglobus sp.
GCCTCGACGTCGTCGAACTTCGTGGTGAAGCGCAGGCCCGCCTGCGGGCGGCCGCGTCCGGCTGGCCGTCCGGCACGAGGGTGACCGCGCCGCCGTCTCGGTCGCGGACGACGGGGTCGGCATCCCTCCGGCGATGCTCGCGCGGGTGTTCGAGATGTTCACGCAGGTGGACCGGACTCTGGAGAAGACGACCGGCGGGCTGGGCATCGGGCTGTCGCTCGTGAAGGGCATCGTGGAGCTGCACGGCGGCACCGTCGAGGCCAAGAGCGAGGGCGAGGGCCGGGGCAGCGAGTTCGTCGTGCGGCTGCCCGTCGCGTCGGGGTCGGCATCGGCGGCCGGCCGGCCCGAGGACGAGGCGCCGAGCGGCACCCGCCGCGTCCTGGTGGTGGACGACAACGTGGACTCGGCGGAGTCGCTCGGCCAGTTGCTCGGACTCCTGGGCAACGAGGTCCGCACGGCCCACGACGGGGAGACCGGGGTCCGGGCGGCGGCGGAGTTCCGGCCGGCCGTGGTGCTCATGGACATCGGCATGCCGAAGCTCAACGGGTACGAGGCGGCCCGCCGCATCCGCGAGCAGCCGTGGGGCCGGGCCATGGTACTCGTCGCCCTGACGGGCTGGGGGCAGGACGACGACCGTCGCAGGACGCGGGAGGCCGGGTTCGACCACCACCTCGTCAAGCCCGTGGAAGTGGCGGCTCTGATGAGGCTGCTCGCTGGCACGCCTCGCGCGGGGAGTTGACGCCCTCCTGGCCCCGGTGGGAGCGAAGCCTGCATCCCCCACGCCGCCGACGGGACGACGCGCCCAGACCCCGCCCCGAAGCCGCCCGGCCCGCGGCCCTACAGACCCGCGAAGCTGACCTCGCGGTAGTCGGTGAACTCGGTGTAGCTGGCGTCGCCGGGGTCGGCGAGCGTGCCGTCAGGGTTGAGCAGCAGCGGCGCGGCCGGTTCGGATTCACCCGGCATGGGCGCCCACCGCGAACCGCCCGCCGAGGACCGCCCGTGCCCCCCTCCGACCCGGAACTCGCCAAGCCGCTCTCGCCAGGCACCGCCCGAGGGGCCGGGTGGCCCTCCGCCGCGCGGGAGGCGTGCGAGTTCGCCAACGCGCGGGGGCTGCTCGACTACGACGGCGAGGTGAGCGGGAAGGGCATCCCCTACGCCGACTGGCTGGACACGGTGGCCGACTTCGCCGCGCGGCTGGGCGAGGCCAGCGGCTCGCCCGTCACCGCCGAGCTGCGCCCGGCCGGGGCGATCCGGCTCTCCGCCGGGTGACGGGGTTTCGCCTACATCGCTTCGAGGTCGTAGCGCCTGAAGAACTCGGCGTCCGAAGCCTCCTGCGCCTCGGCGCGTTCTTTGCGGGCGGCTTCGGCGAGCATGGCATTCGTCTTCTTCTGCTCGGCGGTCTGCTCCTTGTTTTCAGCGAGCGTGTCGGCGGCGAGTTTCAGCGCGCGCTCGGCGGGACTGTTGCCCCCGCCGCCGGATCGGTTCAGCGCGTCGGCCAAAATTGCATTGCGGGCCTCCTGGCTGTCCTGGAGCGCCAGCCGGACGCGCTCGCTGGCCTTCACTTCCGGCTCGTCCGGCTTGATCGGGTTCCCGACCCACGGCGCCCGGTAGCCCGGGCCTTTGAGCGCATCGACGACCCCCGCGAACGACTCGCGCATGTACTCGCGCACCAAGTCCTGGTAGTCGTTCATGCCCTGCCACGCCGCGCGGTTCTCGTTGAGCTTGTCGATGTTCTTCTGGGCCTGGTCGAACTTCAGCCCCTCCTCGACCATCTTGGCCCCGCTCTCCCCCGCCTCGTCGGCCTGCTTCTGGAAGGACGCGGCCACGCCCCGCGCCTTCGCCGCGAGTTCGTCCTCCCAGTCGCCGCCGATGCCGAGGCGGGCGAAGATCGGCTTGAGGTTCTCCACCATCTCGGCGAAGCCATCGACGACCGCCTGGATGCCCAGGAGCACGCCCTGCACGAACGACTCTTTGAACGCTCCGGCGGCGATTTTGAACACGTCCTGCACGTACCCGAACGCCTTCGCCAGCGCCTCCGACACCCGCTCGCCCACGTCCTTCAGGCCGCGGAGCGAGTCGCCCCACTTGTCGGTGTCGTCGCCCACCAAGCCGATCATCTTCCCGACGGACTGGATCATGTCGGCCACCTTGGCGACCGGCTCCTTGAAGCGGTCCACCATGCTGTTGATGAAGTCCTCCAGGCGGACGACGGCCTGGCCCAGCGCGTCCTCGGTGGCCCTGGCGGCGGTGTCCGAGAGGCCGGCGAACTTCGTTTCGAGCGCGGCGACCCCCTGGGCGCCGTTCATGGCCATGATCTCGCCGAACTTCGCGTCCTGGAACGCGCCCGTGAGGGACTTCAGTGCGGTCGTGCCCGTGTCGTAGAGGCCCGAGAACAGCGTAGTGGCTTCATCCAGCAGCCCCGTGAACGAGCCGCCCGCCTCCTTGAACGCGGAGTCGATCCCCGCGAAGTCGATGGCCCCGAGCAGCGGCCCAATCAGGTTGCTCCCCACCGCCTCCCCGATAATTGGCCCGAGCGCAGCGCCGATGGCCGTGCCGACCGGGCCGAACAGGGTGCCGAGCGCGGCGCCGCCCTTGCCGCCGATCGACTCGCCCAGGCTCCCCGCGAACTTGCTCGCGTCGAAGTCGCCGTCGAGAACCTTCCGGCCCCCGCCGAGGAGTTCCTGCGCGCCGCCCCCGGCCATGAACGCCGAGTCCCACGCCCCCTTGATCCCCGTCGCCTGCTTCGAGATGGTCGCGCCGAACCCGCTGATCTTCTCCGACGCCGCCATCAGGCGGGTCTCGGCCGAGCCGGCGAGCGCTTGGACCTTTTCGTTGGTCTTGTCGAGGGCGGCGTCCCAGTCGTCGGTGTTGAGGGCGAGGTCCGCCGCCGAGAACAGGCCCGCCCTGGCCGACGCGACGCCCCTCGTCGCCGCGCCGGCCACCCCCGATGCGGCGTTCCTGGCCCCGCGCCTCGCGGCCCTCGCGGCCCCGGCGACGCCCCGCCCCGCCGCCCGGACCGCGTTGCCCGGCGCGGCCGCGACCGCCTTCGCCGCGTTCGTGACCCGGCGCTTGGCGGCCTCGGCGCGGCGGGCCAAGTTGTCGCGCAGGTCGGTCGCCGCCGCTTTGGCACTCTCCGCGACATTCTTGGCGGCGGTCTGGAGGCTGGTTGCCGCCGACTGCGCCGCGTCGCGGATGCCCCTGCCGATCGCCTCGGCGGCGTCCCCCGGCGCGTTGCGCACGGCGGTGGCGGCGCTGCCGATCCGGCGGGCCGCGCCCGAGGCGAGTTCGCGCACCTTCGCGTCGGCCGCGTTGGCGCCATCGACGGCGAGGTCGAGCGCCCCGGAGCCGGCGGCGAGTAGGCCGCGCTTGGCGAGTGCCGCGGCCTGGGCGGGCGCAGCCTGGATGCGCTGCTCGGTCTCCTTGGCGAAGTCGGCGGCGGCTTTCCGGGCGTCGGCGTACTGGCGCGCGGCGGCGTCGGCGAGCGCGGCGGGCGCGGCCCTGATGCGGTCGGCGGCGTCCTGCGCCGTCTTCTGGGCGTCCTTGGCGAACTGGTCGGTGGCGGCGGCGACGGCCTTGCCGGCGGCGATGGTGCGCGACTGGGCCAGTTCGGCGAAGGCGGTCGCCTTCTGGCCCGCCGAACTGATGGCCTTGTCCCAGTCGGACGTGTCGGCGGCGAGTTCGATGACTTCGCGGATGCGGTCGCCTGCGGGCATGGCGTTACTCCGGCCCCGAGGTCGCGGCGAGACTGGGGGACGGGTCGCCCCGGCCGGGGCCGGACGGGGTGCGCCTCATGCGGGGTGAATCCGACCGCCGAGTCCCGCCGGGCGCCCCGGAGTCGCGTGGGCCGCCCCCGGTGGGATTCTCCCGGCGTGGGGCCGCACCCGAGCGGCCCGGACTCGGGGGAGACGAGATGGCGGACGCGGGGGTTGATCGGTCGCGCGCACCCGACTCCGCAGCCCCCGGCCGGCCGTGGACGTGCGGCGAGGTCGCGGCGGCGGCTCGGTGCGCGGAGAAGACCGTGCGGGCGATGGTCCAGGCGGGGAGCCTGTCCGCGGTGCGCATCGGGCGGCGCGTCTTCGTCCCCGCCGCCGAGGTCGCGCGCCTCCTGGCCGGCGGCGACTTCCCGACCCCGCCCCGCCGCCGGGGCGACCGGGGTTCGCGCTGAACCCCGCCGGAGTCACACACTCCGATTCGCGTGGTCTAAGAACATGAGTTGGGGGCCGATGCACCGCAGGCCGCATCGGCCCCCAACTCGCATAGACGTGGTGGTAAAACGCCCAGCGGCACGCCTCAGTTTGGCGTGCCGCTGGGGACCGGGAAACTAGTCGTCCGACTGGTCATCAGGCGACGGGGAGTCCCGATACTCGTCAGGCTGCTGCGTGTCAGCAATGTCGTTGGTGAAATCGGGGTCGAACAGCAGCGGATCGCCTGGGTTGTAGTGGTCGTTGAAGTGACACAGGTCACGATTCAGTTGGACGCAACCAGCGGCCAGCATGTTCCGCCGCATGGTCTTCGATTCATTCATCTGCTCCGGGGCAATTTCGTCGATTGATGCCCAGAGCATCGGCTGATCATGTCCCAGCCGGTACGGGTGGTATTTCCTGACGCGCTCTCCCTTGTCATTAGTGATGTGAACCTGTCGCGCCACACGAGACAACTCCCGAGCGAGTTGGCGAATTGCGCTAATCTTTCGCTGTTCCCACTTGTCGTTCTCGATCGCCCACTCTGCAACCCTGTCAGTCGTCCACGCGTGGTCACCGGTTGCGGCGACATAGTCTGGGATGAATTGTTCGAGGTCACGGGTGTACTTATCTTTCGTCTGCTGACCCTGCTTTTTCCGACTCATGATCCGACTCCTGGGTTAATGAACTGCCCCCACCCGTCCGTGAGTGCTGCCTTGACAACAGTATCTCGCACCGGAACAACAGTTTTGTTGTGCGCCGAATACTTGATTTCCCCTAAGTGTTTGAGTTGGCCGATGATTAGGCTTGGGTGCATCTTGACCCGATTGGCGAACTGGTTGATTTTCTCCGTGGAGTAAAGAGGGCCGACTCTTTGAATAAATGACTTCAACTCGTTGGGGGGGACGAACATGGCGGCAGACTCCTCGTCTGCCCGCCGTTCCATCAAAGGCTTCACCTCCAGCGGCAGATCGTCGAGGCCGACGACATCGCCGTCCACCGGGGCGACATCTTGGTGCCGGATGTGCGCCACCTCGTGCCCGAGCGTGAACCAGAACGAATCCAGGCGATCGTACCTGAGCGACATCCCGATGACTGGGGACTGCTGGTCGAGCCAAGTAGCGAAACCGTCCACTTTCGCGCCAGACAGTCCTTCCACCACGACGAAGCGGATGCCGTAACTCATCAGGAGTGCGGGCGCTTTGCGCACCTCGCCTGAGTACGCAGCCAGTTTGCGCAAGTCATTCCGACAGGCATCCAGCCGATCCGGGTCAAAAGTCCCGATCGCGGAGGCGGGAATGGCGGCGGCGATTTGCCGCACACGGCACGCCCACGCGAGTTGCCCCGGCGTGAGCGCGGCATTCGGCAGGGGCTTCCGCATTGCCCCGAAAATGGCGGGGTCTTCGCCGATACTGGACACCCCGAACAGTGAGATCAAGTCACGCTCGGTTGCGTCCGTATCGTCCGTGTCTCGAATCCACCGCCGCTTGCGAAGCTCCTTCACGGGCGCCGTTTCGTACAGCCTCGCGCGCCGCCGCACTTCGCCCGTGTGTGGGCTAGCTAGCGCTAGCCTGTACGCGGCTTCTGCGTGCAGCCAGTACTCGGGAGCGGTGCTGAACGCGGCAGCAAGTGCGGCGGCGATGTCCGGCGAGACCGCAAGTTTCCCTTGAATCAATTCATTAATGCGGGGCGTGGGTTTGCCGAGAATCCGAGCCAAGTCGTCCTGCGTCCACCCGCGCCGCTTCAACTCAGTCCGTACCATTTCCCCAGGCTGAGGAACGTCGTTACCCGAGTCCATGATCACCTCCGTTGGCCTACTGCCATAACCTACGCGAAGCCCGACGAGGCGTCAAATACGAAGTTACGGAAGTTCGTAATTTCCGAAAGACGAGTGCCGCATTACCGCAATGCGACGACCGACGCGCCATGGGACTTACGTCACGGCGATGGGTTTCTTCCCCTCACTAGTTCCGCTTCGCCGCCGCTGCTCCTGCTGCGCACGTTAAATCCCCGCGTTTCACGCCGCTGGTGTGCGTGAAACGCGGGGATTACGCACTCCGTCGTGGGGGCTGCCGCGCACCCCTCTGCGGGCCGGGGTGGGAGGCCAACCTATAACGGTTATGGGTTGGGAAGGGTTCCGAAACCCCACCGGGGCGGAAGGCTCGCGCTGCGCTTCTCCCCCCGCCCGCCGTACTTCGGACCCGACGCCCCCGAGCCGCAGGCCGCATCGGATGCGACCTGGCACGCCCCGCCGGACCCGGCTCCCGCACGGCCGCAGGGTGCGGAATCCGCACCCTGGCCGGGGCGGCGGGGCGGGCACACGGGGACTGGGGGCAACCTCTCGGCGCTACTCAGACGTAGCCACTGCGGCGTCCAGCTTCGCCTCTTCCCGGTCGCGCTCGGCCACGACGCGCTCGTAGCCGCCCCCCGGCACGAGGGGGTGCCCGAGTCCGCCGACGTGCCGCGGCGTAATGTCGTAGTGCCGCGCGAGCGCCAGCAGTTGCTCGGCGCTGTGGCGCAGCGACAGCCCCATCGACCCCTGCCAGGTCATCAGGGCCGGGTCGGTCAGGAAGTCCTGGCAGCGCTCGCCCCACGCCAGGTACGCCAAGTGGTCCACCGCCGAGTGGAACTCCCGGCGCGACTTCGGCAGCGACCCGTCGAAGGGCGGCCCCGGCCGGCTCGCTCCCCCCGAGTCGGCGAAGTGCAGGACGGCCGCCGCGTTGAGTTCGCGGGCGAAGAACGCGACCGC
>CAXTPM010000063.1:0-14358 GCA_964245865.1 uncultured Fimbriiglobus sp.
CGGCGGCGGCTTCATGTCGAGCCTCCTCGGCGGCGTGCTCGGGGGCGCGGCCGGGTCGTGGGCCTACAACAACTTCTTCGGCGGCGGCAGTTCGATGGGCGGCATGGGCAGCGGCTACGCGGGCGGCGGGGTCGGCGGCGGCAGCGACTTCGGCAGCGGCGGGCCTGTTGACACCGGCGCCGGCGACTTCGCGGGCGGCAGCAGTGGTGGGGCCGACTTCGCCGGCACCGACGACGGCGGCTTCAGCGGAGGCGGCGACTTCGGCGGCGGTGGTGACGACGGCGGCTACAGTGGCGGGGGCGATTTTGGCGGCGGGGGCGACTCCGGCGGCGGCGGGAGCGACTTCTAGCCCGGCGCGGACTGCCGAAAACTCCGAACGGCCCGGACGCTAAGCGTCCGGGCCGTTCGGCTTTCCCGGCGCCCTACAATGCCCGCATGACCCCCCTCCGCCTCGGCACGCGCGCCTCGCCACTGGCTCTCTGGCAGGCCCGCCACGTCGCCGCCCTGCTAACTCCCGTGGTCGCCCCGCGCCCCGTGACCTTGGTCCACGTCGAGACCGACGGCGACCGCGATCAGGCGACCTCCCTGAGCGCGATGGGCGGCTACGGCGTGTTCACGAAGGCGATCCAGAACGCGCTCCTCGCCGAGCGGGTTGATCTCGCGGTGCACAGTCTCAAGGACTTGCCGACGCTCGCCACCGAGGGGCTGGTGCTCGCCGGCACCCCCGAACGCGGGCCGGTGGGGGACGTGCTCGTGTCGGGCCGCGTCCGCCGCTTCGACGACCTCCCCAAAGGCAGTGTCGTCGGCACGAGCAGCCTGCGCCGGCGCGCGCAGGTGCTCAACCGCCGGCCGGACCTCACGCTGGTGAACCTGCGCGGCAACGTGCAGACGCGGCTCGACAAGCTGGAGCGCGAGGGCTTGGGCGCGATCATTCTCGCGGAGGCGGGGCTAGACCGCCTAGGCCTCGCGGGGCGGATCACCGAAGTGCTCGACTCGGCGTGGATGCTGCCGGCCGTGGGGCAGGGGGCCATCGGGTTAGAGTGCCGCGCGTCGGACGCCGAGAGCCGCCACGCCGCCGGGCGGATCACCGACCGCGCGACCTGGGCGCGGGTTCTGGCCGAGCGCGCGATGCTCGAAACTCTGGGCGGCGGCTGCCTGGTGCCCATCGGCACGCTTTCGGCCGTCGAGGCGGGCCGGGTGACGCTGCGCGGGAGCGTGCTGAGCGCCGACGGCTCTCGCCGCATCAGCGCCACGCACTCTGGGCCGGCCGATTCGCCCCTCGCGGTGGGGCAGGAACTCGCAGCCATGCTATTGGGCGAGGGGGCGGCGGAGATGCTGGTGCGGGACTAGTCGCGGCTCGCCGGGAAACGCCTACACCGCCCCCGCGTAGCTGCTCATCCGCCCGGCGGGCATCGCCACCGGCGGCGGGGTGCGCACCGCTTGCAGCGCCTCGTCGGCGCGGGCGCGGACCTCGGCGTCCTCGTCGGTCAGGGCGCTCTCTAAGAGCAGTTCGACCGCCTCGTCGCCGGGAGCGATCTTGGCCAGCAGGGTGGCGCAGCGGCCGCGCAACTCCGGCGAGTTGCTGCGCACGCCCCAGGTGAGGGCGTTCATCGCCGGGCGCCCGATGCGCTGCAGCGCCACGCCGACCACCGCGCGGGTGCGGCCCTCGGGGTCATCTAACAGTGTGCAGAGCGCGCGGGTGGCCGGGGCGGCGGCGGGGCCGATGCGGCCGAGGGCGCCGGCACAATCCCGCCGCACACTGGGGTCGTGGTCGTGCAAGCCTTCCAGAAGCGCGTACACGGCCGGGGCGGAGGCCGGCCCCTGGTCGCCGAGGCTGCGGGCGGCGCGGCGGCGGACGCGGCTGTTGCCGTCCTCGAGTGCGAGCGCCAGGCTCGGCACGCGCTGCGCGGGGCCGATGGGCAGGTCGGCGAGGGCGACCACCGCGAGTTCGCGCACCTGCGGGTTGGCGTGCGACAGCGCGTCGGTGAGGACTTTGTGCGCCAACTGGGTCTGGGCGTCGTTGAGGCCGTGCATCAGGATGGTGAACACCAGCTTGTGCATGAGCTGGGGCGAAAGTTGGTCCATCGCGGTGACCTGTCGTGTGGGCGGGGCCGGGCGGTAAGTTCGATCTGGCCGAACCGTAGAATGGACGGGGCGGATCGCCGCGCGGAAATGCCGATTCGGCCGACTGGGCGGACTGTGCGGGCTGCTTTTGTGGCGGGGCGCGAGGTTTGCGGCCCCGGCCAATCGGGCGGCGGTCGCAAACTTCCCGCGCCGGACGAGAGTGTTAAGCCGCCGCGGGCGCGTGCTAGACTGTCGGTGCGGATCGTTACACCCCTACCGCTCATGAAGGGCCGGAACCCCGTGGCCGAGATCGTCCCCTGCCCGAACTGCGCCCGGCCCGTGAGCGTCGCCGCGGGGCAAGTCACGCTGGTGTGCGGCCACTGCGGCGCCACGCTGGAAGTCGAACCCGCCGACGCGCCCCCCGGCCCGGCGCCCGCGCCGGCGAGGGCGATCCCGCTGCCGTTCGGCCGGCCGGCCAGTGCTCCCCCGCCGGCCCGCCGGGCCTCCACGGGGCCGGTGAAGGCCCAACTCGCGCCCGAGGCGCCGCCCGAGCGTAGGCCGGCACCGACTCCGGCCCGGCCCGGTGGGGGCGGCAAGGCGAGTTCGCCCTACGACATCACCGGCTCGCACGACGAGGGCGCCGAGCGCGAGAGGCGCCGCCGCGAGGTCGCCGAGGAGGTGGTGCGGCTCGACCGCGAGGACATCAAATCGGCCGCGCGGGAGAAGCGCGTGGGCGCGGAGTGCGAGCAGGCCCGGCAGGGGAACCTCGCGTTCAAGGTCGCCTGCTACGCCCAGGCCGTCACGGTGGTCCTCGCGGCGGCGTTCATGATGAACGTCGGGGCGCTGGCCCCCGGCACGGCGCAGCCGCTCTTGCTCGTGATCGTGCTCGGCTACGCGGTGCATTTCGCCGGGCTGTTCGCCGCGTTCGGGCTGTACCTCCAGGGGCCGCGCCCCACGCGCGGCGCGGCGGCGCTGGGCTTGCTGCTTACCGGCGGGCACGCCGCGCTGATGCTCGCTGTGGGGGCTGCGGTGGGCGAGCGGCTCACGCCCAGGGAAGTGTTCGACCGCTCGTGGGTGTCGGACCAGTACGAACTCGAGTTGCCGCTCTCGAGCGCGGTGTGCAACCTCTACGGCGGCACCGACCTCGTGGTCTACCCGCAACTGTTCACCGCCCCGAGCGCGATCCTGCTCGTCCCCCTGGCACTCGCGGCGATGCTGGAGTTTGCGAAGGTGTCGGCACTCGGGGTGATGGCCAACCAACTCGGCGTGCTCGGCAAGGATCATGATCTCGCCGCGGCGGGGCTGCGCTTTGTCTACCGGGTGCTGACCGGACTGATCGTCTTCGGACTCGCCAAAGGCGTTCTCGCCGCCACGTCGGTGCTGTACGACGGCTGGGGCTTCTTCACGGTGTTCGGCTGGACGGCGGGGCTGCACCTGTGGTGGGCGTTCTGCTGGGGGGCGCAGGCGCAGGTGTTTGACGACTTGAACCAAGTCTTGACGCCGACGCGTGTGCTGGACCGGCGCGAGCGGATCGAGTAGGCTGGGGCGACGCGAGGGGCGAATGATGGCGACACCGAACCACATCACCGTGAACCCGAATCAGTGCGGCAGGCGCCCGTGCGTGCGGGGGATGCGTATCCGGGTGTGCGACGTGCTGGACCTGCTCGCGGCCGGGCTGTCACACGCGGACGTGGTGGCCGAGTTGCCGGACCTCGAAGTGGCCGACGTGGCGGCGTGTCTGTGGTTCGCCTGTGATAATGAGCTATGAGTGCCCGGCGGTGTGGTAAATTCCTCGGCAGTGCTAGCCCCCGTCACAGAGTTGCGCCCGTGTTCGAGTTCGTTTACCACGTCCCGACAAGCCGCGAGCCGGTCCCAGTCGCGCGGATCGACGCCATCCTCCACCGGATCGACGTGCCGCTCCCGGTCGGCTACCGGGAGTACCTACTCGAACTGGGCGAGGGAGAACTCTGCGACCTACTCCACGTCCGCCACCCCGCCGAGGTGGTCGCGTCGATGAATAACGGCGAGGATTACCAAGAAAACTGGGCAGAGTGGCTCCGGGAGGGGCACTACGAGTCGGACGTGCTTACCGACGAGGACGTGGCCGAAGCGGTTATCTTCGCGGACTCGGCCGAGGGCGATTCCTTCTTCTGCTGCCGCCGCTTCGGCGGGCAACTCTTCGAGATTCCCCGCCACGGCCAAGTCATCGAGGCCGTGCCCGACGGGTTTGTTGGGGCCGCGCGCTTGAGCGCCGAGCGGATGGTGCACGACTTCCCGTTCTTCGACCGACCTGACGCCGAGGGGCGGGGCGGGGGCCGGTTCGATGTCCGGGCGGGGCTGGGGGTCGCCGGGTTCGCGGACCTGATGGCGGCCCGTTGGGGCGCGGAAGGGGTTCGCCGCTCGCGCGTGGCCGAGGGCGAGACGCACCCCAACTTGTTCGTCCGCCCGGTCGGTGCGAGGTTCACTCTGTACCTCGACACTAATTACACCCGGCTGCCGGCGGACTGCTTCACGGTTGTGGCGAGTTACGACGCGGCGAGCGAGTCCGATGTGGCGGACTTCGTCGCCTCGGTCGCGTTGCCCGGCGGCAAGTCCGAGGGGGGCTAAGGCGCCGACCGCGCCGTCGCGGACGGCGGGCTTTCCCCTCACCACATTGCCGCAGATTCCCTATCCTAATGCCGTCCCAGAAAGGGGAACCGCGTTGGCCGGGCTGTCGATCCTGTTCGTGTGTACCGGCAACACCTGCCGCAGCCCGCTCGCGGCGGCGATTGCGGCGCGGATGCTGGCCGCGCGGCTCGGCTGCGCCGAGGCCGAACTGCCCGCGCGGGGCTTCCTCGTGCAGTCGGCCGGGGTGATGGCGGCGCCTGGCGAGCCGGCGACGGCACTCGGAATCGAGGCGGCGCGGGCGTTCGGCGCGGACCTGTCGAATCACACGAGCCGGCCGGTCGATGGGGCGCTCGTGTCGGGAGCCGACGTAGTTCTGGCCATGACTCGTGGCCACGCGATGGCCCTGGCCTTACGCTACCCAGAAGTGGCGGCGCGCGTGCGCTTGTTCTGCCGCGACGGCGGCGACCTCGACGACCCGATCGGCGGCGACGCGGCGGTGTACGCGGCCTGCGCCCAGGTCATCGCCTCTGAGCTAGTGTGGCACCTTGCGGAGTGGCTGCCGGAATGAAAGTCGCACTCGGGAGTGACCACCGCGGCTACCCCGCCAAGACCCGCCTCGGGGCGCTGCTGAGTAGCCTCGGCCACGACGTGCGCGACCTGGGCACCGAGTCCCCGGCGAGCGTCGATTACCCGGACTACGCCATCCCCGTCTCGGAGGAAGTCGCCTCCGGCCGGGCCGAGCGGGGGGTGCTGATCTGCGCCAGCGGCCACGGCATGTGCATCGCCGCGAACAAGGTCGAGGGCGTCCGCGCCGCCAACTGCCGCGACGTGGTGGACGCCGAACTCTCGCGCCAGCACAACGACGCCAACGTGATGTGCCTCTCGGCCGCACTTCTGAGCGAAGACGAGATGGAGCGCATGGTCAAAGCCTGGCTCGCCGCGCCCTTCGAGGGCGGGCGCCACGCCCGGCGGCTTGAGAAGATCGTGCAGTACGAGGCGAAGTAGTTGGTCGTGGTTCGTGGCTCGAACGCGGACCACTGGAGAGGGCCGGGCGGCGCCGGGACCGGGCTTCTCCGGGTTGTGAGTTCCGGGTAATGTTTCACGATCCACGCGCCACGAACCACGACCCACGCGAAACCCCATGAGACGCATCGCCGAAGTCGCGTGGGTGCTCGGCTTCGGGCTGCTCTCGACGGTGCTCGTGGTCCACTCCGGCCGCGACCGGGGGGCGACGTTCGACGAGCCGTACTACATCAAGGAAGGGCTGAAAAGCTGGCGCACGGGGAGCAACTACACGCTGCTCCAGGCCGGGGCGATGCCGCTGCCGATCGACGTGCAGACGGGCATCCTGTACGCCTGGGAACGGCACCTCGGAATCGAGTTCGACGCTGTCGCGGACTGCGCGAAGCTCTTGCCGGTGGCGCGGCTCGGCACGCTCCCCTTCTGGTGGCTGCTGTTGGCGTCGGCGTACTTGTGGGGCCGGCTCGTCGGGGGTCAGACC
Source organism: uncultured Fimbriiglobus sp. (assembly GCA_964245865.1). Lineage (GTDB taxonomy): Bacteria > Planctomycetota > Planctomycetia > Gemmatales > Gemmataceae > Fimbriiglobus. Next base: position 6,173 of record CAXTPM010000063.1, read on the forward strand.
GGCGGCGACTCGGGCCGGAAGTGGGGCGGGCGCTTCGCGTTCGCGCTCACGGCGTTCGAGCCGAACCTAGTCGCGCACGCGGGGCAGGCCACCACCGACATCGCCGCGTGCGGGACGCTGTTGTTCTCGCTCTACGTCTACGAGGCCACGCGCAATCTGGGCCGGTGGGGCCGGGTGGTGTGGCCGGGGCTGGCCTACGGCGTGGCCCTGAGCGCGAAGGCGTCGGCGATGCCGTTCTCGCCGCAACTCTTGCTCGTCTTGAGCGTGGCGCACAACCCGCCGCCGCTGGCGTGGAAACTCGCCGGGGTTGATTGGCGCGAGTTCTGGCGCTGGGCCTGGCGACTCGTGCGGGAACTGCTCTCCATCGGCCTCATCGGCTGGGCGCTGATGGTGGCGTACTGCGGCTGCGACTGGGCGCCCGAGCCGTCGGCGGTCGAGTGGGTGCGGACCTGGCCGGAAGGATCGGCGAAGTCGGCGGGCGCGTGGTTCTTCGACCATCTGCGAGTGTTCCCCAACGGGCTGATCGCGCTGGTGCAGCAGACCAAGCACAACTTCCGCGGCCACGGCTCTTACGTGCTCGGCGAGTACCACCCCCGCGCGGTGTGGTACTACTTCCCCGTAGTCCTCTCGATCAAGTTGCCCCTGGTGCTGGCGTGGCTGTTCGTCGCGCGGCTACTCGTGTGGCGCTTCCCCGGCCTCGGCGCCTGGCGCGACGAAACGGCGGCGACCCCCGAGGCGCCGGCCGCTTACCGCACGCCGCTGTGGGCGATGCTCGGCGTGCTGCTGTTGTTCAGCCTGAATTGCCGCGTGCAACTCGGCGTGCGGCTTGTGTTCATCCTCGTGGCCCTCTTGCTGGTGTACCTCGGCGCGAGCTGGCCGGCGCGGCGGGGGCTGGCGGCGCGCGGCCTGGCGCTCGCGGGGCTGATGCTGTTGCACCTGCCGGGGGCACCGGACCCGCTGCGCTTCACGAACGCCGCGTGGGGCGGACCCGAGGCGGCGCGCACCCTTTTGGCCGACTCGAACTCCGACTGGGGCCAGGGCTTGCCCGAACTGGCGCGCTGGCGCGCGGCGAACCTCCCGCCTGATGAACCGCTGACGGTGTGGTACTACGGCGCCGACCCCGCGTGCCTCGTGTCGCCGTTCCTGCTGAATCAGGCCCACACCGTGCCCGAGCCGTCGCCGGAGTACCTGCGCCGCACCTGCCTGAACGGGCGCCTGGCAATCGGGCACTCGCTGCTGGTGGCGTGCCCCGTGCGCAAGCCGGAGGTACTCTCACTCCTGGAGTGGGTGAAGGGGCGCCGGCTGATCGGGCGGACGAGTTGCTTCGATGTGTACGACATCAACGACGGGGCACGGTAGCCGCCGAAAGCCCGCCGTCCGCGACGGCGCGGACTAGTCTAGCAAGTAACGATTCCGCGCCGTCGCGGACGGCGGGCTTTCCGCTCTGCTCGGACCCCTCCTCCTGTCCCCGATCCCCGCTCATGGACCCCCGCGACGCCTTCGCCCGCGCCCTGCTTTTGAGCGGCCCCACGGGGGCGGGCAAGACCGCGCTGGCGCTCGACCTCGCCGAGCGGCTGGACGCCGAGATCGTGTGCGCCGACTCGATGACGCTCTACCGCGGCTTCGACATCGGCACCGCCAAACCCACGCCGGCCGAGCGGGCGCGCGTGCGGCACCACCTACTCGATTGCCTCGACCCGCACGAGTCGGCGAACGTCGCCTGGTGGCTAAACCGCGCGGGGGAGTGCTGCCGCGAGATTGAGGGCCGCGGCAAGCGCGTGCTCGTGGTGGGCGGCACGCCGTTCTACCTGAAGGCGATTCTCAGTGGCCTGTTCGACGGCCCGCCGGTGGACCCGCTGGTGCGCGCGAGGCTTGAAGCGCGCGCTCTCACCGAACCCGCCGAGTTGGCGACCGAGTTAGCGCGCGTCGATCCGCCGAGTGCCGCGCGCCTGCACCCCAACGATGTCCGGCGAGTCGTGCGGGCGCTCGAAGTGTTCCACAGCACGGGGAGGCCGCTGAGCGAGTGGCAGACGACGTGGGCCGATCCGCCGCGACTGTTGCCGCTGGTCGTGATCGACCGGGAGAAATCGGAACTCGCGGAACGATTGGACCGCCGTTTGCACCAGATGCTCGCCGACGGCTGGCCCGCCGAGGTCGAACGCCTCCTCAGTGTCCCCTGGGGACGCGAAGTCTCGCAGGCCGTCGGCTACCGTGAACTGGCGGCGGTGGCGCGGGGCGAGGCCGAACTGGCGCAGGCGGTCGAACGAATCCGGGTCGGCACCCGGCAACTCGCCAAGCGGCAGCGGACGTTTTTGCGCGGGCTTCCGGGCGCCGCCTGGGTGACGATTACCCCCGGTGACGCCCCCGCCGAGGCTGTGCGGCGGGTGTTAACCGCTTGGGGAGTTTGAGCCGGGGGGCGAATCGGCCGCGCCGCCGCGTAAGCTGTGCTATACCAAAGGCGCGGGGTCGGCGGGCGGGTGGGCGTTCGTTTCCGGGGGGTGTCATGCCGAGCGTCACGTTCTTGGTGCTTGAAGGCGTCGATAAGGGGCGCGTCTTCCGGGACATGCCCGTGCCGGTGACCATCGGCCGCGAGGAGGGCAACGTGCTGCGCCTCAACGACGAGCGCGTCAGCCGCTACCACGCCAAGATTCAGGCCGAAGACAGCGACGTGATCCTCACCGACCTGGACAGCACGAACGGCACGCGCGTGAACGGCGCGACGGTGCAAATCCGCCGGCTGCGCCCCGGCGACCAGTTGAGTATCGGCCGCACGATGCTCTTGTTCGGCACGATGGAAGAGATCGAAGCCCGCCGCGCCCACGCCCGCCCCGCGGCGGCGAACCCCGGTGGGACGCAGACCCTGCGCGCCGACGAACTCCCCCAGGCCAACGCCCAAGTCGCCCCCCGGCCCGAACCCCACGAGTCGGCCATTCCGGAGTGGAGCGCGCGCGAGGAGGAAATCCCGCCGCTGCCGCTGAAACTCTCGGGCGCCCAGGCCGCCCGCCTCGCCGAAATCTTCGACTACCTCCACCGCGGCGTCACCAGCGCCGTCGAGCAAATCGACGCCAACGACGACGGCACCGAAGTCCGCCTCGGCTTTGCCGAATGGCAGACGATCCAGGCCGTGCAGATGCTGCTGGCCCGGTTCGGGCGGCACGTGGCCGAGCCAGTTGAGTAGTGATTCGTGGCACGTGGTTCGTGGAAGAACGGACAACCCAAGCCCGCCGCTTTTGCGGTTACGAGCCACGATCCACGAACCACGCGCCACGACTTTGCCCTTTCCCCCCCGGCGCCCGTGCGGGTATGATGCCACCGACTACTTGGCATCCGTACACCACGCCCGGCGGGACGCACCCCGATGGCCGCATCGCCCAAGTTCGCGCACCTGCACCTGCACACGCACTATAGTTTGCTCGACGGCGCCAACCGCATCCCCGACCTCGTGGCGCAGGTCAAGAAACTCGGCATGGACTCGGTGGCGATCACCGACCACGGGAACCTCTACGGCGCCATCGAGTTTTATAAAGAGTGCAAGGCGAACAGCATCAACCCCGTCATCGGCTACGAGGCGTACCTCGCGCCCGGCGACCGGCGCGAGAAGAAGGGCGGCGGGCAGCGCGAGGCGTACACGCATTTGACGCTGCTGGCGCAGAACTACAAGGGGTTCCAGAACCTCATCAAGCTGAGTAGCATCGCGTTCTTAGAGGGGTTCTACTACAACCCGCGCATCGACCGCGAAATCTTAGAAGCCCATTCCGAAGGACTGATCTGCCTCTCCGGGTGCCTGGCCGGCGAGTTCAACCAGGCGATCCTGCGCGAGCAGCCGGACGTGGCGACCAAACTCGCGCGCTACTTCGCCAAAGTGTTCGGCGAGAACTTCTACATCGAATTGCAGAACAACGGCATCGACCTGCAGGACATGTGTACGCCGGTGGCGGTCGAGATCGCAAATAAACTCGGCGTGGCGACGGTGGCGACTTCCGACGCGCACTACTTGTGCGAGGACGACGCCGAGGCGCACGACGTGCTGTTTTGCATCAACACCCGTCGCAAGCGCGACCCGCGCAAAAAACAGTACCCCGAGGGGAAAATCCCCAACCCGTACTACGTGCGAAGCCCTCAGAACATGTACGACCTGTTCCCAGGGCACGCGGCGGCGGTGGCGCGCAGCCACGAGATCGCCTCCAGCGTACACATCGACATCGACTTCAAGAAACGCCACTTCCCGGTCTTCAAGCAGCCCGAGCACCAGACGCCCGAAGAGTATTTACGCGAACTGTGCGTGAAAGGGACTTACGAGCGCTACGGCGACGCGCCCAAAACGGAAGTGTGGCAGCGGCTCGACCACGAGTTGGGCATCATCAACCGCATGGGGTTTGCGAGCTATTTCCTCATCGTGTGGGACTTCGTGCGCTTCGCGCGCGAGGAGGGCATCCCGTGCATGGCCCGCGGCTCGGGCTGCGGCTCGGTCGTCAGCTATACACTTTATCTCAGTCACGTCTGCCCGCTGCATTATGACTTGCTTTTCGAGCGCTTCCTCGACCCGAACCGCAGTGAGGCGCCGGACATTGATATCGACTTCTGCCAGGACCGGCGCGAGCGCGTGATCCAGTACGTGCGGCAGAAGTACGGCGCGGACTCGGTGGCGCAGATCGGCACGTTCGGCACGCTCGCGGCCAAGGCCGCACTCAAGGACGTGGGCCGAGTATTAGATGTACCGCTCGAAAAGGTGAATTACATGTGCAAACTCGTCCCGATGAAAGGGACGATCGCGCTGAGTCTGAAGGATGCTTTAGAGCAAAGCCCCGACTTCCGCCGCGAGTACGACACCGACCCGGATAGCCGACAGTGGGTGGATATTGCGCGCAAACTCGAGGGCATGAACCGCGGCGTCGGCACCCACGCGGCCGGGGTGGTCATCGCCGACGGGCCGATCACCAACTACGTGCCGGTGCAGCGCAGCACCAAAAAAGACACCGAGGGCGGCAGCGACGCGGTGAATATCGTCACCACCCAGTGGGAAATGGGCGACATCGAAAAAATCGGCATGCTCAAGATGGACTTCCTAGGCCTGCGCACCCTCACCCTGCTCGACAACACACTTCGGCTCATCAAGAATACGCGCGGCATTACCATCGACGTTCACAAGTTGGCGATGGACGACGAGGAGACGTATTTACTGCTCCAGCGCGGCGACACCAAGGGCGTGTTCCAGTTCGAGTCGGACGGCATCCGCGAACTCCTGAAGCGCATGAAGCCCGACAACATCCGAGACATCGTGGCGTGCACGGCGTTGTACCGGCCCGGCCCCCTCGAAGGCGGGATGGTGGATGAGTATATCGAGTGTAAGCACAAGCGCAAGCAGCCGTACTACCCGCACCCGATCATGGAAGAGGTGCTGAGCGAGACTTACGGCGTGATGGTGTACCAGGAGCAGGTGATGCGCATGCTCAACCGCATGGGCGGCATCGAACTTTCGAGTGCCTATGCTTGTATTAAGGCGATCTCGAAGAAGAAGTACGACATCATCGACGCGCGCAAGATCGATTTCATCAAGGGCGCGACGGCGCAGGGGATGGAGGCCGACAAGGCCGAGGAGATTTTCGACCAGATCGTGAAGTTCGGCGGCTACGGCTTCAACAAGTCGCACTCGGCGGCTTACGCGCACGTGACGTACCACACCGCGTACCTGAAAAAATACTACACCGCCGAGTTCATGGCCGCGCTATTATCATCGGAAATCGACGACGGCAACAAGCGCGACATGCTGGTCGATCACATCGCCGACGCACGCAAGATGGGCGTGCAGGTACTCCCGCCGGACGTGAACAAGGGCCGCTCGGACTTCGACGTGGTGGACGGCCGCATCGTGTTCGGCCTCACGGCCATTAAGGGGCTGGGCCGCGGCGCGGCCGAGGAGATCGTCAAGGCGCGCGAGCGCGCGGGGCCGTTCAAGGACTTGTTCGAGTTCTGCGAGCGCGTCGATCCGCGCATTGTGGGCAAGTCAGCCATCGAAAAGATGATTAAGGCCGGGTCGATGGACTGCTTCGGCAAGTACAAGCGCGCCGCGAGTATCTTCGCCTTACCGAAAGCGTTCCAGAGCGCGGCCGACATGGCGGCCGACCGGCAGCGCGGGCAGCAGAGTTTCCTGGATTTGTGCGACGCCGGCGACGAAAATAGCGCCGCGCCGCTGTCGCGCTTCGGGCAGGGCGTGCCGGAGATGGCCGAGTGGCCGGAGTTGGAGAAGCTGAAGTTCGAGAAGGAGGCGCTCGACTTCTACATCTCGAGCCACCCCCTCGCGCAGTTCGACGACCAGTTGCGCCGCTTCCGCACGCACGAAACGGCCGGCATTGCCAAACTGAGTGTCGGCACCGAGGTGCGCCTCGGCGGGATGATTTCGACGTTCGACACGCGCGTCATTAAAGCGGGCCGCAACATGGGCGCGCGGTTCGCGCTGTTCCGCCTCGAAGATTTTACCGGCACCACGAAGTGCGTGTTGTGGAGCGACCAGTTCGCGCGCTTCAAGGACGATGTCGCGGAGGATAAAATTGTTTTGGTCGAGGGGCACGTCGAGTGGCGCGACGGGTCGAGCGAGCCGGACTTGATTGTGGCACGCATCCTCACCATCGAGCAGGCCCGGCAGGAACTTACTAAGGGGATGGTGATCCGCATGACCTACGACGACGACCCCGACATGCTTAATAAGCTCGACGGGGTGGCCTCGGTGTTACGGCGCACCAAGGGGCCGTGCCCGGTGTACCTGAGCGTGCGGGACGCGGCGGGGCGCGCGGCGCAGTTCAAGCTGAACGACGGGTTCTGGGTCAACGCCACGGCGGTGCAGGTCGATGAGCTAGAACTAATTCTGGGGCCGGGGTCGGTACTGTTTACGAGTCGTTGACCGTGGTTCGTAGACCGTTGAAGAGTTGCACCGCGAAGGGGGTCGCCGGGGAGAGGGCGGCCGGGGTTACTTCGGGGCGGTCGCGGTCGGCCCGCTTTAGTCCTTCTTGAAGTCGCGCAGGCCGAAAAAGTGGTGGGCGCCGAGCCAGACGATCATCGAGATCGAGCGGAGCGCCTCGCCGCGGTTGACCTTCGACTTGCCGCTGCGGCGGTTCTCGAAGGTGATCGGATGCTCGCCCATCTTCGCCCCCGCCAAGTGGCAGCGGAACAGCACCTCTTGCTGGAAGCTGTAGCCGCGGCTCTGGATGCGGCCGATGCTGGCCTTCTTGAGCAGGCTGACGCGGTAGCAGCGGAACGCGCCGCTGGCGTCCACCACCGGCATGCGGAACAGCACGCGCACGAGTGTATTCACGCTGCGGCTAATGAACAGGCGGCTCTTGGGCCAGTTCAGCGTGGCGCCCCCCTTGGCGTAGCGGCTCCCGATCATTACGTCGCACTTGTCCATGCCGGCGAGCATGGCGGGCAGGAACCGCGGCGGGTGGCTGAAGTCCGCGTCGAGGTTCTGCATCAGGTCGTAGTCGTGCCGCACGGCGTACCGCATCGCGGCGAGTGTGGCGGTGCCGAGGCCGAGTTTGCCGGGGCGGTGTAGTACTCGAATGCGGTCGTCGTGCCCGGCGAGGCGCTCGGCGAGTTGGCCGGTGCCGTCGGGGCTGTTGTCGTCGATGACCAAAATATCCGCGTGCGGGGCGTACTGGTGGATGTCGCGGATCAAGGGTTCGAGGTTATCGTACTCGTTGTAGGTGGCGACGGTAACGAGCAGCCTCGGCGTGCCGGCCGGCGCGGTCGGGGTCCGGTCGAGCGTGGGGGACGCGGGGTAGCGCTCGGCGGCGCGACTCGGTTGGCGCTCGGCGGGGGTTGCGGCGGCGTGGCGGGGCAGGGCGAGTTGGGGCGCGGGTGTATCGGCGAGTTGGGGGCCGGGGAGGCCGGCGCCCTTCACGAGTGGCAAGAACGGGATTGCGGCGGCTTGCATTAGGCGGCTCTCCGGGTTTAATACCGCTAGAGTATAGAGGCGACTCGGGGGGAGCTATTCCACCCCGAGGTCGGATTTCAGAACCTTCTGAGTGGCGACCGCAACCGCCGACTCCCGAATCGTTTCAGAATAGGGGCGAACCGTGGCCGACACCATCGCGGCGGGCTGCCCGTCGTGCGGAAAAACCTTCCAAGTCCCCCAGCACCTCGCCGGGAAGACCCTGCGGTGCAAGGCGTGTCAAGCCACGTTCGCCGTGCCG
>CAXTPM010000064.1:0-2370 GCA_964245865.1 uncultured Fimbriiglobus sp.
CGCTCCCGCACCGACGTGCCGTAGAGGAGGGCCAGGCGCTCGATGTCGGCCTCCGCGACGCCGGTGATCGCCGAGACGCGGCGGGGCGCGTAGTCCGCCATGACTCTTTCCCATAACGCCTCGACGCCGACACTACTTTGCGCCAGGTACTCCGAGTCCGTCAGCCTCTCGCGGAACAGCACGTGCATCACCGCGAGTGCCAGCGCCGCGTCGGTGCCGGGGCGGATCGGGAGCCACCAGTCGCTCTTCTCGGCGGTGCGGCTCTTGTGCGGGTCGATGGTCACGATGGTGGCGCCGCGCTTTCGCGCCTCCAGCATCCGCGTCCAGAGGTGCACGTTCGTCACCGAGGTGTTCGACCCCCAGTTGAGGATCACGCGCGCCTCCGGCACGAACTCGGGATCGACCACCGCGCGCGTGCCCAGCGTGATGTCGCAGCCCACCGTGCCGGCGGTGGCGCAGATGGTGCGGTCGAGTCGGCTGGCCCCGAGCAGGTGGAAGAAGCGCCGGTCGAGGCTGGCGAACTGGAGTTGGCCCATCGTCCCGGCGTAGCTGTACGGCAGGATCGCTTCGGGGCCGTGCTCGCCGCGCATCACCTGGCCGAAGCGCTTGGCGATCGTGCCGACGGCCTCGTTCCAACTGATCGGCGCGAACTCGCCCTTGCCCTTGGGGCCGACGCGCTTGAGCGGCGTGGGCAGCCGGTCGGGGTGGTAGACCCGTTCGAGGTAGCGGTTGACCTTGCCGCAGAGGAACCCCTGGGTGAAGGGGTGCCCAGGGTCGCCGGTCAGTTTCACGGCCCGGCCGGTGGCGCGGTCCACCGTGACGACCATGCCGCAGGTGTCGGGGCAGTCGTGGGGGCAGACGGCGCGGACGGTGTCGAGGCCGATCATTTTCCGCTGTACCCCGGCGGTAATAGTAACAGTGTCGGAACTCCCGGCGGGTTTCTCAGGTTTTTTTCATCCCGCGCCTTGCGGCCGGCCCTACGCTTTTTCAAGATGGTGTCCACCAGCAGTCCGCCGTCCGGGTCCGCGCCGCGCCCCGCGCATCCTTAATTGTGTCCCGCCGCGTGTCCCACTTGGGGTGACGAACGATGCCCGCGCCGGCCAGCACCGCCGAACTCGCCGAGTTCGTCCGCAAGAGCGAACTCGTGCCGCCGGAGCGGCTCGACGCGGAGTTCAGGAAGCCGCGCTACCAATCTGCCACGGTTGACGCCGCCGCACAAGGCCTGATCGACGCCGGCCTGCTCACGCGCTTCCAGTCGCGCCAGATCAAACTCGGCCGCTACAAGCGCTTCGAGATCGCCGGCAAGTACCGCCTGCTCGAGCTTTTGGGCGTCGGCGGCATGGGCGCGGTGTACCTGTGCGAGCACAAGTTCATGAAGCGCCTGGTGGCGCTCAAGGTCTTGCCGGTCGAGAAACTGCAAGACCCCTCGGCGCTCTTGCGGTTCTACCGCGAGGCCCGCGCGGTCGCGGCGCTCGATCATGCCAACATCGTCCGGGCCTACGACATCGACAAGTTCGACCAGATGCACTTCCTAGTGATGGAGTACGTGGATGGCGCGAGCATTCAAGAGGTGGTGGCGCGCCACGGCCCGCTCGACCCCGTGCGCGCGGCCAACTACGTCGCCCAGTCGGCCCTGGGCTTACACCACGCCACCGAACTCGGCATGGTCCACCGCGACATCAAGCCCGGCAACTTGCTCCTGGAGCGCTCGGGGGTCATTAAGATTCTCGACATGGGCCTGGCGCGCTTCTTCGACCAGAAGCACGACGACGTGACCGAAAAGTTCGACAACAACTGCGTGCTGGGCACCGCGGACTACCTGGCGCCCGAGCAGGCGGTCTCCAACGTGGTCGATATCCGCGCGGACATTTACGCCCTCGGCGGCACGCTTTATTTTATGCTCACTGGGCAGGTGCCGTTCCCCGAGGGGACGATCGCGCACAAGCTCTTGTGCCACCAAAAAGAGGAGCCGAGGCCGGTGCGGTCGTACCGCTCGGACGTGCCGGGCGAACTCCTGGCGGTGCTCGACAAGATGATGAAGAAGAACCCGGCGGAGCGCTACCAGACGCCGGCGGAGTTGTACCATGCGCTGGATGCGCTGATCGACCCCGCGCCGGTGCCGCCGCCCCGCGCGGAGATGCCGGACCTCTGCCCGGCGGTCCTGAGTCTGATGACGGCGGGGTCCGAAAAGGCGCGGGCGGCGCACGGCGGCACGGCGGCGCACCGGCCCCTGGGGATGGGGGGGGCCAGTCAACTCGTCGGGGCGGGGAGCGACGTGGTGCGCGCCGGCCTCGGGGCGGGGGCGGCTCTGGCGGACATCTCGCGCGGGGGGAGTTCCGGGGCGTTCGCGGCGGGTCGCTCGCGCGCGGG
>CAXTPM010000064.1:2380-14259 GCA_964245865.1 uncultured Fimbriiglobus sp.
AGCCCCGCGGGCGTGTTCCGGATGGCGACCGAAGCCGGCGCCGCCACGACGCCGCACCTCGCCCCGGCCTCGGCCGTGCCGCTCCAGGCGGCGCCCGGCGCCCCCCCTTCGGGCCAGTCGCCGCGCTCGTACTTCTTGTTGGGCGTGGGGGCGGCGGCACTGCTACTCGCGGGCGCCGGCGGCGGGGCGATTCTAATTTGGCTGGTCATGCGCGGCGCGACCTGAGACGATAGCCTCACCGCGCCGAGTCCGCCGCCGAGTCACGCATGCCCCCGCCCGCCACGGCCGACGAGTTGATCGACTTCGTGACCAAGAGCGGCCTCGTGGAACCCGCGCGCCTCCAGGTCGCGCTCACGCCCCTCGTGTCCGACCCGGCCTGGCCTCCCACGCCCGCCGAGTTGGCCGCGCGCCTGGTGCGCGACGGCCTGCTGACCGACTTCCAGACCGAGCAACTGTTGCAGGGGAAGTTCAAGCGATTCTTCATCGGCAAGTACAAGATTCTCGAGCGCATCGGCCGCGGCGGCATGGCGAACGTGTTCCTCTGCGAGCACCGGCTGATGCGCCGCCGGGTCGCGGTGAAGGTGCTGCCCGCGGCGAAGTCGCAAGACCCCGCCGCGCTCGAGCGCTTCTACCGCGAGGCCCGCGCGGTCGCCGCACTGGACCACCCCAACCTGGTGCGCGCCTACGACATCGACCAGGACGACCAGTTGCACTTCCTGGTGATGGAGTACGTGGACGGGGCGAACTTCTACGACCTGGTGAAGCGCGCCGGCCCCCTGGATGTCGAGCGCGCCGCGCACTACATTTCGGCCGCGGCGGTGGGCCTGGAGCACGCCCGCGAGATGGGGCTGGTCCACCGCGACATCAAGCCCGGCAACTTACTCGTGGACCGCTCCGGCACGGTGAAAATCCTCGACCTGGGTCTGGCGCTGTTCTTCACCGCCAACGACGAGGACGACCAGCTCACCAAGAAGTACGACGAGAACGTGCTGGGCACGGCCGACTACTTGTCCCCTGAGCAGGCGGTTGACTCGCACGCGGTCGATATCCGCGCCGACATCTACTCGCTCGGCGGCACGCTCTACTTCCTGCTCGCGGGGCACCCGCCGTTCCCGGAGGGCACGATCACGCAAAAGCTGATCGCCCACCAGTTCCGCGAGCCGAAACCCATCACCGAGTTGCGCCCCGACGTGCCGAGCGAGTTCGCGGCAGTGCTCTCGAAGATGATGTCCAAAGACCCGGCCGGGCGCTACCAGACCCCGGCCGAGGTGATCGAGGCGCTCAAACCCTGGACGGACGGCCCCGTGCCCGCGCCGACCGAGGCCGAGGTGCCGCGCCTCTCCGCGGCCGCGTCGGGCGGCTCGAGCGCCCGCCCCGCCGGCCCCGCCTCCGGCCGAATCGGGCTGCCCCCGCCCACCCCGCGCCCCGCCCCTGCCGAACCCGCCGCCGCGCCGCCGAACCCCAACGCCGATGTCTGGGGGAGCCTGTCGAGTCCCGGCGTGCGAGCGGCGACTGTCGGCTCGAAGGCTCGCTCGGCGGCAGTGCCCCGGCCCGGTCTTCCGCGGGTGGCAATTGCCCTCATCGCGGTCGGGACGCTCGCCGTCGTGGGGGCGGGCGTCGCGGCGGTGACGCTGCTCAAGGCGCCGCCGCAGCCGGTGCGTGGGACGGGGCGGCGGTAGCAGCCAGTTTCAACGCGCGGCTAGGAATCCGACTTGCTTCTACCGACCGCCAGCCCCGGCCAGCCGGCGAGGTATTCCTCGAAGCTAATGCCGCCGGCGCCGTCACCGTGATGTCTTGGTAGTCGCCCTCGGGCAGCTCTTCCTGCTCGCCCTCTAGCCGAACGTCGATCCGGTGCCCAGTGTGGTCGGCCAAGAACTTCCACAGCACCTGGTTGAGTTGAGGCCGCGCCCAGTGCGGCGGATCGTTCCTGTCGCCGATGTGGAACGCGAACGGCCGGTAGTCATCGTGGCACTTCGCCTTGCCCAGCCAGAGCGTCTGGCGGCAGTCGTGACAGTTCAAGTAGCCGTAGATGCTCACTGGCCAGAACTCCTCGGCGCGTGACCACCGGGATCGACGCGCACCACGGCAACGAGGGCGGTTGCGGGTACTTGCACACGACGGGCGCGTCCCCGAACCGCTCCTTCCGCCGCTTGGTTCGCCGGCGAATGTCGCACACCAGCCGACGGCGGGCGCACTCGCCGGAGTACGTCTCGAACGCGTCCCGCAACTCGTCCCGCCGGGCCAACTCGCTCGCTTTGAGGTGGTGGTCGAGTGGACGCTTGTGCCACTTCGGCCGCTTCCGGCCGGCGCCGGGCGGGCCGTGCCGCCAGAGTAATTCGCGGAACCGCTTGTACGCCTGCCCGACGGACTCGCCGTCGCGGACCTCGACCCGGATGCCCATGCGTGTGCGTCTTGTATGGCTGACGCGCTGCCAGTCGAAAAAGTCTCTAGTCGTCGCAACCGAGTCAGTCTACCAGGGCTACTGCCATCGGGCAACCACGGCCAGCCACGCCCACTGTGCCAATGCCCCCCGCCATTCGGCCGAACCGCCCCGCCCCGAGCAGCCCTCCAACGCCCGCCCGCGTCCCCGCCCCTACCGGAACTAGTCATGTCGAAATCGAACAGCACGTCGCAGTACCTCGTCGTCGTGGACCGCAACGGCGCGAAGGTCTACCGCAGCGAGGGCGTTGGCAGCGAGGGCGAGACCCTCACCGCCCACGGCACCCACCACCACGGCCGGGGCGACCGCACGTCCGCCGAGGGCAACGACGGCAAGACGCACGCCGAGACCAAGGCGTTCGCCGACGAGGTGGCCAAGTCGCTGCACGCCGCCGACCAGATTCTGTTCCTCGGCTCCGGCACCGGCAACAGCAGTGCGGCGCACCAACTGCTCGCCGAACTGAAGCACCACCACCCGGCCGTCGCGGCGAAGGTCGTCGGCGAGGTGCATGCCGACGCGACCCACATGAGCGAGGGGCAGCTATTGGCGAAGGCGCGCGAGTTCTTCGCCGCGCACGCGGGCTAGCCGCCGCGGCGCCCCGCCCGCACCAACCGCCGCTCGACCCGCCGGTGGAACAGAACCCCCGGCAGCACGGCCAGCGGCAGCATCGCGGCCAGCCACGCCAGGTGCGACCACTTGCCCTGCCGCCACCCGAGGGCGTGCGTAAGGGCCACCCCCGCCACGATCAGCGGCGTGTGCAGCAGGTAGACCGAGTACGACGCATCCCCCAGTCGGGTCAGGCGCCGCCAGCTCAGGCGCCCCCCGCCGAGTTCGCGCCCCGCCGCGGCCAGCACCAGCAGGGCCGACGGCGGGCCGAACGCCAGCACGCGCTCGGGGATGTGGGTTGCCAGCCAGGCCGGGTCGGGTCGGTGGAACCACGCCAGCGCCGCGACCAGCCACCCGGTGGCGACCAACGTCGCCCCCGCCGCCGCCCGCGCGCCCAGGGGCCGGCAGAGCGACGCCGCGGCGACCCCGCCGAGGAACTCCAGCACGAAGGGGCTGGTGGCCAGCGCGGCGAGGCGGTTCGTCGGCGCGTGTCCCGCCGCCGACGCCCACACCACCAGCCCGGCCCACGCCGCGAGCCACAGCCACCCCAACCGGCGCGGCGAGGCCAGCACCGCGGCGAATGCGGCGTAGAACATGACCTCGTAGCTCAGGGTCCACGCCACCGGCAGCACCCGCGGCGACGGCGGTTGGGGCACGAGCAGAAGTGTGTCGATCAGTTCGCCGGGCCAGCCGGCCGGCGGCAGCGCGTCGAGGGTGGTGGCGGCGTACACGCCGAGGGCGAGCGGCAGTGCAGCCCAGTAGGTCGGGTAGACCCGCCACAGCCGCCGGAACAGGTACCCCGGCACCGCCGCCGCCCGCCCCAGGTTCGGCCGCGTGGTCGCGGCGATGATAAACCCAGAGATCACGAAAAACAGATCGACCCCGGCGTAGCCGAAGTACCGCAGCGGCTTGAGCGGGTTCTGGCCCAGCCCGAAGCCCGCCTCGGCGTCGGCGAGGTGGTACAGCACCACCAATAAGCACGCGACGCCGCGCAGGCACTGCACGTTGTCGAGCCGGGCGGGCTTGGCGGCACTCGGTCCCGGCGGCACGCTAGCGCCCCCGCGCCGGCTTCTCCGGGAAGCGCACCTCGATGTCCGCAAAACTCGAGTCCCGGTTCCCCACGACCGCGACCGTCGGCCGGTCCCCGGCTGCGAGGTCGAAGCGCTTCGGGAAGGCCGTCAGGAGGCGAATCTCGGCGCGGAGGAGTTCCGCCTCGCTTGGCAGTAACTGGCCGGGGAAGAAGTCGAGCCGCCGGAGGATCAGCCGGCCGGGCGTGCGGGCGTTGCCGACGACGATGATCCGCCCGACGCGTTGGAGCGACGCCGGTTCGGCGCGGCCGGCGGGAACGAAAGAGAGCGCGGCGGCGAGGAGAGCAGCGGTCACGGCGGGACTCCGGCGGCGACTGGGGGCGGAGCGGCGATCGTAACAGCCCGCCCCAGCCGCCGCAACCGCGCTCACCACCCCCAGCGTCGGCGCGGTCACTCGCCGCCGGGATGCTGCCGCCCACCCAGTCACCTCGCCAGCGGCGCGGCGCAGACGATCACCGCGCCGGCAAACAGTCCCGCCGCCCAACGCGGGACGCCGGCCTTTTCGTGGAGCGCCTCGCTGCCAAACCCGGCGATGATTCCGACGAGCGCGACGGCGAGCAGGAGCGGCCCGAGTCGCGGGCGCGGGGCGTTCGGCGGGTCGGCCTTCACACTCACTCCGGCTTTGTTCGGGTCAGGCGGTTATAGACCGGAACTCCGAGCATGCATGCCGGCCCCATCCCGCACACGGCCCAGTCGCACCCCGTCGCCCAGTCGATCCCCACAACGGACGCGCCGGCAAGAATGCCCCAGCAGGCGAAGAATAGCGCCGTCCACCAGGCGGCGCGCGGGCGCGGCGATTCACGCGCGGCGCCGGGGCGCGGGTCGAACCCTGCGTTCGTAAGGATCGCGCGCCAGTCGGTCATCGGTTGGCCTCTGGGGCGTGTCGGTGGGGTGACTGTAGCCGTGCGGCGGGTCGGCGACTAGCGCGGCCGCAGTCGCCCCAGGCCGGCCCGGTGCTCTTCGGGCGCGTCGTCCGGCCGCGGGTACGTCGCCAGTTCGCTGGCCTTGTGGTTCAGCACCGCGTAGGTGCCGTCGTCGCAGAGCAGGTACACCCACGGCCCGCTCTGCCGCCAATCGATCACTGGAGAGTTCAGCCCGGTCTGAGTCTCGCCGCTACGGAGCCATACCTTGCGGTCGTCGGACGCGCGGCTGCCGGTCTTGTCGAGCGACCAAGTGCCGTCGCCGAACTGCCACACCGTGTCCTTGCCGGCCATGTTCTTCGGCAGGGCGCCGCTGAGCGCGACCAGGAGCATTAGTGGCGGCGCGAGGCAGCAGCCTGCCAAGAGCACGAGCGAACTGGCGGCAAGGAGTGCCGCCGTGCGGAGTCTCTGCGGTCGCGGCATCGCGGCCTCCTAGTCCAGTTCGATCCGCGCCCCGAAGCCGGCCGCGCGAATGTCATCCTCCAACTCCGGCGTCAACTCCGTGTCGCGCAGGTTCAGCCACTCCAGCTTCGGCAGGCGCCGCCAGTTGAGCAGCCGGGCCACGCTGCCGACGCTCACGGCGTTCCCGGAGAGGTCGAGCCCCCGTAGGTTCGGCCAGTCGGCCTGGGTGAGGGCGGCGATGCCGTCGGTGCCGGCGCTCAGGCCGATGTCGTTGCGCGCCACCAAGAGCGTGACCAACTGTTGGGCCAGCGGCGACTCGGCGAGCGCTTCGAGGCCGGAGTCGAGAATGTGGTGGCGGCTGAGGTCGAGCCACTCCAGCGCGGGGAAGTTGGACGAGTTGGCCAGCGCGACCACCCCCGGCGGGTGCAGGCAGTCGTAGTGCGGCAACTCGTTGGAGCGCAGGTTCAGCCGCTTCAAGTTCGGCAGGCGCGGCCCGGCGGCAAGAATCGCGGCGCCGTCGTCGCCGATGGGGTTGCCTTCGAGGATCAACTCCTCCAGTTGAGTGAGCACCGGCAGGCGGACTAGCTCCTCGACCGAGTACGAGCGCATGACGTTGTTGCCGAGGCCCAGCGTGGTCAGGCGGGCGCAGTCGGCGGCGCCGAAGAAGCGCGCCAGGCGGCTGGCGCTGCCGAAGTTGTTGGTGTTGAGCATCAGTGTCGTGAGGCGCGGCCAGACGGGGAGGCGGGCGACCTCCTCGATGCGCTTGTCGGCCACGCGCAGGCGCAGCCACCGCACCGGCACGAACTCCAGCCGGCCGGGCGGCAGCGCGAGCAGGGCGTCGGCACTGGTGTCGATCCCGTCGGCGAACCCGCGCCGGCAGTGCTGCACCCCCGACAGCCCCGGCACGCGCCACAGTTCGCCGACGGCCACCAGTTCGGCCTCGCGCGCCAGCAACTCGGCGGGCCGATCCGGCCGGCGCGCGAGTTCGCACTGCACGCGGATCAGTTCGGCACGCTCGGGCGAGTCGTGCTCGTCCAGCCAGTCGGCGTACACCAGCCGCGGCAGGTCGGCGCCGGGGTCGGCGACGACGGCCGCGAGCAGGCCGCGCTCTTCACTCGACTCGCTCACAGCGGTCTCCAGCGGCGCGTGGCGGCGAAGTAGTCGCGGGTGATGCAGCTAGTGGCGGCGCGGGGGCCGAGGCGGGCGGCGAGTTTGGCCAACACTTCGGGCGGGCTAAAGTGGTCGGGCAGCTCGAAGCGAGTAAAGGCGTCGAGCGCCGGAGCGGTGGATAAGTAGCGGGCGAACTCCGCATTGGCGTAGGGCAGGTGCAATGCCAATCGCTTGACGCCCGCGTCGGCGGCGGCTTCGATGAGGGCGCGGGCGGCGGCAGGCGTGAAGCGCCAGTGGGCCAAGTCGAGGTGCCGGAGTGTTTTCAGGGCCGGCCCGGCGAGGATCGCGGCGGCTAGCCCATCCGCCCTGTCCTCGTCGATGTTGGGCCTGGCTCCGTCGCTGGCGTAGTGCAGGGCCAGGACGCTTAGGCGCCCTGCGGCCAGTGCGGCCACGCCGCGCGTGATCTCGCCCCACCCCCACGCAATGTTGTCGATGAGCAACTCTGACACCCCAGGCAGGGTTCGGCCGTCCAGCACGGCCACCAGCGACTCGGCATCGGCGGAATCGAGGCAGTCCACGCTGAGTCGCCGCGCCCGGCACGCGAGGGGCGAGCGGAGCACGGCCGGCGCGTCGGCGGCATTGAAGGTCAGATCGACTACCACTGGGAATCCACCGCCGTCGAGAACCGCACCCGCGTCGGGGTACGGTAGCAACGCGCTCACCGCCAAGCGGCGGACGTTCGGCCAGCGGCGCCCGGCGACCATGGCGTTCAGAAAGTCTTGGTTCTGGTCGCCTTCGACCACGAGGTCAGCTATCGATTTCGGCACTGCCTGCCACAATTCCGACGAGGCGCAAGCGCCGCTACCCAGGGCCAAATGGGTCAGCGGCAGCGGGGCGATCATCCCGGCAACGGCCGCGCCGAAACTGCCACCGGTATCGAAGTAGACGGGGGGGTGTACCGAGACCGAGCGCACCGTAGCCAATTCCGGACTAGGGTCCGACAGGGGCGTCGGTTGCTCAAATGATAGCGCGACGTGGTACGGGAACCCCCGGTCGTACTGCACCGCCCCGTGCCAGCCGTCAGGCCAATCCGGGTGCCACTTCCCCGCGCACACCCGCAGGATCGTCCACTCGGCCGGCGACGGCCGCACCGTCAGCCCCTGCCGCGCCCGCGCAATCTGCAGCCGAATGAACTTCGCCCGCATCGCCCCCATGCGGTCGCCGTGGTCGTCGAGCCAGTCGGCGTACACCAGGCGGGGCAAATCGTCGTCCGGCGCGGCGGCAATCGCGGCCAGCAGCCCCTCGCCGTCGGCGCGGCTCATTGCACCACGCCCCCGCCGAAGCGCGCGTGCATGTGCTGCCAGTGCCGGCCCTTGAAGCTGTTCCCCTCGCTCCACTCCAGCCGCTCCAGGCGGATGAAGTACGGCGAGTCCGCGAACGCCCGCAGCGCGTCGTTGTCGAGGCCGTTGTTGCGCAGGTCCAGCGACACCAGCCGGCGGACCTCGCGCATCTTGGCGAGGTGCGCGACCATGCGAACGGTGATGACCGGCCGCTGCACCGTCTCGGCCTCGGGCGCGAGGCCGAAGGTGTCGCCGCTCAGGTCGCTCTCCGAGGGGGCCGAACTCGGCGCGGCGCCGAGTTCCAGCACCTGCCCGCGCAGCACCAAGTTGGTGACGCGCTCGGTCACGGGGCTGCCGAAGATGGTGGCGAGCGCGGCCGGGTCGGCGATTAAGCCGCCGGTGACGACCAGTGTCGTGGAGCCGTACCAGTGCGGGCAGTGGCCGAGGGCGAACGAGCGGAACTTTTCGGCGTCGGCGAGCAGGTCGGCCGCGACTTCGATCGGTTCGGGCGGGCGGAAGCCGCGGTCGAGTCCGCCGTGCGGGACGAGTTCGATCAATTCCAGCAGGCGCGCCGGCGGGTCGGGCTGGGTGGCGGACTCGCAACCCAAGCGGATCAGTTCGGCCCACTCGGGCTGATTGTTCTCGTCGAGCCAGTCGGCGAACACGAGCCGCGGGAGGTCGTCGGCGGGGGCCGCGAAGATGCTGCGCAGGAACGGTTCGATGGCGTCCATGAGTCGATTCTAGGCGCCGAGACCCGCCGCCTCCGCGAACCCGCACATCCAGTTGAGGTTCTGCACCGCGACGCCGCTCGCCCCACGCACCAGGTTGTCGAGCGTGGCGAGCACCACGACTTTGCCCCTCACCACGCGCACCGTGAGGTCGCAGTAGTTAGTGCGCGAGCAGTCCTTGGTGCTCGGGTAGTCGTCCCGCACGCGCACGAACGGGCAGTCGGCGTAGCGGGCGCGGAACAGTTCCAGCAGCCCGGCCTGCGTCACCGCGCGCGTGGGGGTGGCGTAGATCGTCGAGTGAATCCCCCGGTCCATCGGTGCGAGGTGCGGCGCGAACAGGATGGCTCCGTCGCTTAAGCCGAGCGCCTGTTCCATCTCGGGCGTGTGCCGGTGGACGCCGACGTTGTACGCCACCATGTTCTCGTTGCACTCGGGGTAGAGCGTGCCGAGTTTGGGCGTGCGGCCGGCGCCGGAGATGCCGCTACTGCTGTTGACGATGATGCCGGCCGGCTCGACCAGCCCCTCGGCCAGCAGCGGGTGCAGGCCCAGAATTGCCGTCTGCGGGTAGCAGCCGGGGTTGGCCACCAGCCGCGCGGCCGCGAGTGCCCCCGGCGCGGCCAACTCGGGCAATCCGTAGACCGCGTGCGCCAGGTTGTCGGGGTCGCCGTGCTCGTCGCCGTACCACTCGCGGTAGGTCGCGGCGTCCTTCAGGCGGTAGTCAGCGCTCAGGTCGATCACCCGGATGTTGTGCGCGAGCAGCGGCCCGACCACCTCGCGGCTCGCGCCGTGTGGCAGGGCGCAGAACGCCACGCCGACGCCCATCTCGGCCAGATCGGATGGTGTGTGCGGCGCGGCGACAATCTCGGTGCGGCCGTAGAGGCTCGGGTGGAGTTTGGCGAGCGGCTGCGCCTCGCGCGAACTCACGGCGGTGAGTTCGGCGCGCGGGTGGCCCAGCAGGATGCGCGCCAGCTCCAGCCCGGTGTAGCCCGAGCCGCCGAGGATGGCGGTCTTCACGCGGTCGTGTGGCACGCGGTCGATCCCCTTCCCGATGCGCCGGCGGCGGATTAGACTAGCCGGCGTGACCAGCCTCGCCGACCGCATACTGTATGAAGATAACCACCTGCTCGCGCTCGACAAGCCGGCCGGGTGGCCGACCGCGCCGACCGACGCCGCGACGCAGACCGTCTCCGACCTCGCCAAGCTCTACCTCAAAGAGAAGTACGCTAAGCCGGGGCAGGTGTACCTGGGCGTGGTCCACCGCCTGGATAAGCCGGTGAGCGGCTGCCTGCTGTTCGCGCGCACCTCGAAGGCGGCGGCGCGGCTGAGCGAGCAGTTCCGGGGCAACGCTGTCGAGAAGGAATACTGGGCGGTGGTCGAGCACTCGCCGGGCGCCAAGCCCCTCACCGCTGCCGGCACGCTCACCGACTGGTTGTTCCACGACGACGCGGCCCGGCTGGTGCGCGTGGTGCCGGAAGGGTTTAGCGGGGCGCGGTTCGCCAAACTCTTCTACGAGGTGCGCGCGACCGAGGGCACTCGGCAGTGGCTGGTGCTGCGGCCGCAGACGGGGCGGAAGCACCAACTGCGCGTGCAGCTCGCCAGCCGGGGGCACCCGATCTACGCCGACGCCAAGTACGGCTCGCCGCACGCGCTGGGCAACTCCATTGCCCTGCACGCGCGGCACTTGAGTGTCTTGCACCCGACGCGCGCCGAGCCGCTGAAGTTCACCGCCGAGTTGCCGGCGCACTGGAAGGGCCGCTTCGCCCGGCTGGTGGCGGGGAAGTTCTAGCCGGTTTGCGCGTGACAGCGCCGGGGCGATTTGCCACAATACCCGCTCCCGCCCCGAAGCCCGTCGCAGGAACCCGCCATGCCGACCGCCTTAACCGCCCCGACTACGGATCGGCGCTCGTTCCTGCACTCGACCGCGCTGGCAGCCGGGGCACTGGCCCTCCCCGCCGGCGGGGTGTACGCCGCCGGGTCGGACGTGCTGAAGATCGCGCTCGTGGGCTGCGGCGGGCGCGGCACCGGCGCGGCGCAGAACGCGCTCGCCGCCGACCCGAACGTGAAGCTGGTTGCGGTGGCGGACGTATTCGAGGACCGCGCCGCGGCCGGCCTGAACGTGGTGCGGGCCGCGTTCGCCGGCAAGTGCGACGTGCCGCCGGAGCGCGTCTTCGGCGGGTTCGACGCCTACAAGCAAGCCATCGACCTCGCGGACGTGGTGGTCCTCGCCACCCCGCCGGGGTTCCGGCCGGTGCATTTGGCGTATGCGGTGGAAAAAGGCAAGCACGTGTTCATGGAGAAGCCGCACGCGGTGGACGTGCCGGGGGCGCTCTCGGTCATTGAATCGGCCAAGCTCGCCAAGTCGAAGAACCTAGCACTGGTGAGCGGCTTCTGCTACCGCTACGACGGCCACAAGCGCCAGCTCATCGACCGCATCCGCGACAACAAAATCGGCCAGGTGCAGGCGATCCACACCACGTACCTCACGGGCGAACTGTGGACGCGCGCGAGCAAGACCAACGACCCCGCGCAGATGGAGACCCAACTGCGCATGTGGTATTATTACACCTGGCTCAGCGGCGACTTCATCGTCGAGCAGGCCATCCACAACATCGACAAGGCGCGCTGGGTGCTGGGCGACGAACTGCCGACCGCCGCGACGGCCACCGCGGGCCGGCAGGTGCGTACCGACCCGAAGTTCGGCAACATCTTCGACCACTTCGGCGTCACCTACGACTTTGCGAGCGGCGCGAAAGTGTTCCTGGCGTGCCGGCAGATCAACGGCTGCGACGCGGAGAACGCCGACCACATCCTCGGCAGTTCCGGCCGCTGCGACCTGATGCGGCACACCATGCAGTCGGGGAGCGACAAGTACAAGCCCGAGGGCGAGCACGACTTCGGCAAGATGTACCAGACCGAGCACGACGAGATGTTCGCCTCGATCCGCGCCGGCGCGCCGCTGAACGACGGGGTCACCTCGGCGCACTCGACCCTGATGGGCATCATGGGCCGCGAGGCGGGCTACACGGGGCAACGCATCACCTGGGGCCAGCTCATGAAATCGACGAAGTCGCTCGCGCCGAAGGAGTACGCCTTCGGGCCGAACGCCGTCGCCCCGGTCGCCCGCCCCGGCAAGACGAAGTTCGCCTAACGAAGCCCGCCTAGCGCCCGCCCAACACTTTCGGAGACGCCGACCGTGACCAACCGCCGCACCTTCCTCGCCGGCGCCCTCGCGCTCGGCGCCGCGC
>CAXTPM010000065.1:0-14218 GCA_964245865.1 uncultured Fimbriiglobus sp.
CGGGCCAGGCGAACTACTCGGCCTCGAAGGGCGCGGTCAACTCGCTGACCAAGGTGCTCGCGGTCGAAATGGGCAAGCGGGGCGTTACGGTGAACGCCGTAGCGCCGGGGTTCATCGAGACCGATATGTCCGAGGCCGTCAGGAATAAGGCGGGCGACCTCATCAAAAAAGCGATTCCGCTCAACCGGCTCGGCAAACCCGACGATATCGCCCAAGTGGTGCTGTTCCTCGTCAGCCCGGCGGCGAGTTACATCACCGGCCAAGTCATCACCGTCGATGGGGGCTTGAGCCTCGGCGCCTCAGTGGGCTAGCCCGAACCCTGAACCACCCGCCCCGCCCCGATTCCCGCCGCAAGACCGCAAGGAGTGCCCCCGCGATGGCCACCATGACCCACGACCAGGTGTTCGACAAAACCCGCACGCTCTTGGTCGATGCCCTCAGCGTCGATGACGACGAAGTCACGCCCAGTGCGCGCCTCCAGGCCGACCTCGGCGCCGAATCGATTGACATGCTCGACATCGTGTTCCGACTCGAGCGTGAGTTCAACCTCGGCAAGATCGACCGCAACGAGCTGTTCCCCGAATCCATCTTCCAGGGCGACCCGGAGTTCGTCGAGAACGGCGTCGTGACCGCGCGCGGCCTGGACGAGTTGCACACCAAGCTGCCGTTCGCCGACGCGGCGCAGCTCAAAGCCTTCACCGCCGACCCGAAGCTCGAAAAGATCGGCGACCTGTTCACGGTGGACCTGATTACTCGATTCGTGGAACACAAGCTCAAGGGTCGATAAGGCGATGCGCTGGATTTGGATCGACCAGTTCACCGAGTTCGAGCCGGGGGTGCGCGCGGTGGCCACCAAGTGCCTCAGCCGCGCCGAGGACGTGTTCACGGACCACCACCCTGGGTTCCCGGTGATGCCCGCCGCACTCATCCTCGAAGGACTGGCGCAAACGGGCGGCGTGCTGGTCGGCGAGGCGAACCAGTTCCGCGAGAAAGTGGTGCTGGCCAAAATCCCCGAGGCACGATTCTCTCGGGATGTCCGGCCAGGCGAGACGCTGCACTACACCGCGACCATCGACGACTTGCGGCCCGAAGGGGCGGTGGTGCGCGGCGTGGTGACCGTCGGCGCGGAGGTGGTCGCGGAGGCGAGTATCTTCTTCGCGCACCTCGACCAGAACCGCTCTCGGACTGCGTTCGGCACCGAGAACTTCGTGTTCAGCGGCGAGTTGTCGTACCTGCTCCAGCAGGCGAAACTGGCGGCGGCGAAGGCGCCGAGTTCGCTGCCGCCGGCGGCACCTGGCGCGAGCGCCGCCGAATGACCCCGGCCGACGCGAGGACTCCCGCCATGCCAGCGCCGCGCCGCCGGGCCGTGTTCACCGGACTCGGGCTGCTCACCCCGGTCGGGGCCGACGCGCCGTCGTTCTTCGACGCGCTCCTAGCCGGTCACTCGGGTATCGACCGCCTCACGGCGCTCGACCCCTCGGCCCTGCCGTGCCACCTGGGCGCGGAGGTGCGCGGCTACGACGGCAAGAAGTACCTCCCCAGCAGTAACCGCGACGCGAAAAAATCGCTGAACAAGATGGCCCGGACTGTGCAGTTCGGGTTCACCACGGCGGTGCGCGCGTTCGAGGACGCGGGGGGGCCGCAGGCCGGGCGGATCGACCCGTTCCGCTTCGGCGTCGAGTTCGGCTGCGTGATGGTCGCCACCGAGCTGGAGGACTTGGTCGCGGGTGCCGAAGTCGCCGCCGACCCCGCCAACCCTGGGGCGGTCGATCTGGCCAAGTGGGGCGACTCGGGCCTGGCGCGGGTGCCGCCGCAGTGGATGCTGAAGTACCTGCCCAACATGCCGGCCTGTCACGCCAGCATCTATGTGAACGCCCAGGGGCCGAACAATACCATCACCAGTGGCGAGGTCGCGGGTACCTTGGCGCTCGGCGAGGCGTTCCGCCTCATTCAGCGCGACTGGGCCGACGCATTCCTGGTCGGGGCGTGCGACTCGAAGTTGAACCCCGTGAGCCTCAGCCGGCACAGCACGTTCCAGGAACTCACCCGCCGCAACGACCTCGGCGCGGGCGCGGTGATGCCCTATGGGGCGGAGCGCTCGGGGTTCGTGTTCGGCGAGGGGGCGGCGGTATTCGTGCTCGAGGAGCGCGAGTCGGCTTTAGCGCGGGGCGCGCGGATCGACGCGGAGTTGCTCGGATTCGCGTCGGGGCTGGATTCGGACTTTACGGGCGCGGGGCTATCTGGGATCATTGCGAAGGCTCTGGAAGACGCGCAAGTCCCCGCCTCAGAGATCGACCACGTGAACGGCGCGGGGAGTGGGTCGGTCAAGTTCGACGCCTTCGAGGCGCGGGCCGTTGAGAGGGTGTTCGGCCCCGAGATGCCGGTGTGGTCGATCCGCGCCCACGTGGGCAACTGCGGCGCGGCGTCGGGCCTAATCGAGCTGGCCGCGAGCGTGCTGGCCCTGAAAGCCGGCACGATTCCCGGCACGCTCAACGCGAGCCACACGGGGTCCGACTGTACGGTACGAGTGAGCGGCGAGGCCAGGTCGGCGCGGACGCCGTATGCGCTCAAGATTAGCCTGACCGACCTGGGCCAGTGCGCCGCGGCGGTGATTCGCCGGGGCGATTGATCTTCCGATTCCGAGAGAGTGCGCCCCGATGAGTCGCCGGCGAGTCGTGATTACCGGCATCGGCGCGGTCACCCCCCTGGGTCACACCGCGCCCGCCACCTTCGCCGCGTGCGTGGCAGGCGCCAACGGCGTCGCGCCGATCACGCGATTCAGCGCCGGGCACTTCCCCACCACCTTCGCGGCCGAGGTCAAGGACTTCCGCCTGGATGCGTTCCTGCCGGGCGCCGCCAAGTACAAGAACTGCGGGCTGAACACCCAGTTCGCCTTGGCCGCGGCGCGCGAAGCCCTGTGCGACGCCGACATCCGCCCCGACTCGGCGGGCCTAAACCCGTCCACCGCGGGGGTTTACCTCGGCGCCGGCGAGGGGAGCGAGGACTTCCCGACGGTGATTAGCGGCGCCGCGATCGCCTCCAAGGGCGACGGCCGCACGGTCGATCACGGCAAGTTCACCGCCGCGGCACTCGCGCTTTTGCACCCGGCCCGCGAGGCCGAGTTGGAGATGCACACCACCGCCGGGCACGTGGCGCGCGAGTTCCACCTGTGCGGCCCGAACTACACCTGCCTCACCGCGTGCGCGGCCAGTGCCCAGGCGATCGGCGAGGCGACCGAGTTGATCCGCTACGGCGACGCCGACGTGATGCTCGCCGGCGGGTCGCACAGCATGATCCACCCGTTCGGCGTCACGGGCTTCAACCTGCTGACGGCCCTCTCCACGCGGCGCGACTCGCCGGCCACGGCGAGCCGGCCGTTCGACGCCACGCGCGACGGCTTCGTGCTCGGCGAGGGCGCGGGCATGGTCGTGCTCGAAGAGTACGAGCACGCGAAACGCCGCGGCGCGACGATCTATGGTGAGCTAACCGGCTACGGCACCACGGGCGACGCCTACCGCATGACCGACCCGCACCCCGAGGCGCGCAGCGCGGGGCGCTGCATGGCGGATGCGATCCGCAACGCCGGCCTCAACCCCGAGTCCATCGGCTACGTCAACGCCCACGGCACCAGCACTCAGGCGAACGACGAGACCGAGACGCTGGGCATCAAGCTCGCGCTGGGGGACGAGTTGGCGCACCGCACGCCCGTTTCGAGTATCAAAAGCATGATGGGTCACCTCATCGCCGCCGGCGGGGCAGTCGAGTTGATCGTGAGCGTGCTGGCGATGCGGGAGGGGGTGCTGCCGCCGACGACCAACCTCGAAACCCCCGACCCGGCGTGCGACCTGGACTACGTCCCCCGCGAGGCCCGCAGGACCACTATAGTTCGCCACATCCTCTCGAATAGCTTCGGGTTCGGCGGGCAAAACATCGCCCTGGTCGCCAGCCTTGTCTAAGACTCCCCTGCCCGCTATCAAGGTAAACTTGGCGCCGTCGGGGTTTTCGGCAGTCGGTGGCGGCGATTCGAGATTCGGAGACGACAAGTGTCTGACTGGGCGGCGTGGCCGATCGCACTATTCGGGGTACTCGCGGCCCTCGGCCTGGCCGTCGCGGCCGGCTCGAACCTGTACTACCGCTACCGCTACCTCGACCACATCGTGCGCATCTTCGAGGAAAAACCCCTGTTCGTGATCCCGCGTGGCAAGCCCCTGCCCCACGGCGAGGAGGTCCACTTCGAGGCCGGGGCGGGGCTGACGCTGCGGGGCTACTACGTCGCCGCCGACGCCACGCGCACCAACCGGGGGCCGCGCAAGGGCGTCATTCTGTTCGGGTTGGAGTTCGGCTCCAACCGCTGGGCGCTCACGCAATACTGCTCCACGCTATTGAATAGCGGCTACGACGTGTTCGCCTACGAGCCGCGCAACCAGGGTGAATCCGACCGCGACCCGGACTACGACCCCTTGCAGTGGGTAACAGACCGCGATGTCGCCGACCTGCGCAGCGCGATTGCCTACCTCAAGCGCCGCAAGGACGCCCCCGCGAACGGGATCGGTCTTTTTGGCGTTTCGAAGGGCGGCTCGGTCGGGCTGATGGCGGCGGCGACCGACCCGTGGGTCCGTTGTGTGGCCACCGACGGGGCTTACGGCACCTACACCACCATTATTCCGTACATGCGGCGGTGGGTGTCGATCTACATCAAGACGCCCGAGTGCATTCGGAATCGCGTCCCGGCGTGGTTCTACGGCCTGATCGGCCAGGCGGCGGTGCGCGAGTCGGCCGAGCGGCGCGGGGTCAAGTTCGTCAGCGTCGAGCGGGCGGTGAAGCGCCTCGCCAAGCCGCTCTTGATGATCCACGGCGCAGCCGACACCTACATCAAGGCCGAGATGGCGTTCACCCTTTACGGCCACGCCCGCACGCCGCACAAGGCGATTTGGATGGTGCCGGGGGCGAAGCACAACCAGGCGCTGCACGTCGCGCCGGCCGAGTACGAGCGCAAGTTGGCCGCGTTCTTCGACGCGCACCTCGCCGCCGAGGAGTCGGCCGAACTGACCGCCGCCGAAGCCCCGCTCCCGAGCGAGCCGGGGCTAGTCCAACTGCGCCTGGCCGGCTGAGCGTGACTCCCGCGCGCTGGCTGCTGATCCGCGCCGCCCGCGCGGCCACGTTCCACCTGCACCGCCGCCAGAAGCGATTCGAGCGCTCGTGCGAGTTGCCGCAAGCCGTTCAAGAGGCACTACTCGCGCGCATCGTGGCCCGGCAGGCGGGCACCGCGTTCGGCGTCGATCACGGCTTCCGGTCGATCCGCACGGTGAGTGACTACCGCCGGCAGGTGCCCGTCGCCCCGTATGAGCGGCTCGAACCGTACATCGCCCGGCTGGCCAAAGGCGAAACCAACGCGCTCTTGGCCGACGACAAGTTGCTGATGTTCGCTCTCACCAGCGGTACCACGGCCGCGCGAAAACTCATTCCCGTTACCGGCCGGTACTTGCGCGACTTCAGGCGCGGCTGGAACCTCTGGGGCATTCGCGCGTTCCGGGACCACCGGCCGCGCCACTTGCCGCTGCGCCCGATCGTGCAGATGGTCGGCGACCCCGAGGAGTTCCGCACCGAAGCGGGCGTCCCGTGCGGCAACCT
This sequence comes from uncultured Fimbriiglobus sp., assembly GCA_964245865.1. Lineage (GTDB taxonomy): Bacteria > Planctomycetota > Planctomycetia > Gemmatales > Gemmataceae > Fimbriiglobus. Next base: position 5,632 of record CAXTPM010000065.1, read on the forward strand.
GAGCGGGTTCGCGGCGGCAGTGCAAAAGCGGATGATCCGGGGCATGTACGCCGTGCCGGCCGCGACGGGGCGCATCGCCGACGCCCCGAGCCGGTACTACTTGGCGTTGCGCCTCAGCCTCGCCCGGCCGTGCGCGATCTTCAGTGCCGCTAACCCCAGCACGCTCGTACTCCTCGGCCGCACGCTGGACACCCAGAAAGAGCGGCTGCTGAAAGACTTGCACGACGGCACCCTGCACCCCGACATCCAGACTGTCCCCGGCTACCGCGAGTCGATCCGCCGCCGCTTGGCCCCGCGCCCCGACTTGGCGCGACGGCTGGGGGCGATTGCCGAGCGCGAGGGGCACCTGTACCCCAAACACGTCTGGCCCCCGGAGACGATTCTGATCGGCACCTGGACGGGCGGCAGCATGGGGCCGTACCTGCGGCAGTTACCCCAGTACTGGGGCGACCCGCCGGTGCGCGACCTCGGCCTCCTGGCGAGCGAAGGACGAATGACGATCCCGTTCGAGAACGACACCCCGGCGGGCGTTCTCGATCTGCACTCGCACTACTTCGAGTTCATCCCCGAGTCCGAGATCGACTCGTTGCAACCGACGGTGCTGGGGGCGCACGAACTGAGCGACGGCGCGAGTTACTACCTGGTGCCGACGACGGCCGCGGGCTTGTATCGCTACGCCATCTCGGACGTGGTGCGTGTGCGCGGCTTCCTGGGCCGCACGCCGAAGGTGGAGTTCTTGAGCAAGGGCAGCCGCTTCTCGAACCTCACCGGCGAGAAGCTCAGCGAGTACCACGTGACGCAAGCGGTCGATCGGGCCAGCGTTGCGACGCCCGGCCCGTCGATCGGCACTTACGCCTTGGCCCCCGTGTGGGACGACGCCCGGCCGTTCTACGCGCTCTACGTCGAGGAGTCCGACCGCGCCGCGGCACTGGCGATGCTCCCGGCGTTCGAGCGAGAGTTAGCCGCCGGGAACGTCGAGTACGCGGCGAAAGTAGCGTCGGGCCGGCTGGGACCGGTGCGCGTGCGGCTCCTGCCGGCGGGCTACTGGGCGCGGTTCGACGCCGAGACCTTGGCGAGCCGGGGCGGGTCGGCGGAGCAGTACAAGCACCGGTGTCTGATGAGCGATGTGGCGTTCAGCGCGTCTGCCCCAGTTCTGGATTTCTGAGCGGGGGGCGTCGGCCCGTTGTGTGAGCGCCCCGTGGGCGAATCGCACGACGGGGCCGACGCCCCCGCTCAGAAGGCGTGAGCCGAGTCGCCTTGCCAACCCTGCCCCGCCGCTTTAAGATGCACGTTTCGGCACGACCACACTACCCCGCGAACGCGGCGACGAATCGGGAGCGACTATGGCAGGGCGACGACGCGGGGCCGGGCGGCGCAAGGTCGGACGCAAGAAGCGGCGCATGCGCGCGAAGATTCGCCACCGGAAGTAGCAGGGGTAGGGGCCAGTCAGACTAGAACGCACGAAAGCCCAGGGACGGCCGTCCCTGGGCTTTCGTGCGTTCTAGTCTGACTGGCCCCTACCCCTGCTACTTCCGGTGGCGAATCTTCGCGCGCATGCGCCGCTTCTTGCGTCCGACCTTGCGCCGCCCGGCCCCGCGTCGTCGCCCTGCCATAGTCGCTCCCGATTCGTCGCCGCGTTCGCGGGGTAGTGTGGTCGTGCCGAAACGTGCATCTTAAAGCGGCGGGGCAGGGTTGGCAAGGCGACTCGGCTCACGCCTTCTGAGCGGGGGCGTCGGCCCCGTCGTGCGATTCGCCCACGGGGCGCTCACACAACGGGCCGACGCCCCCCGCTCAGAAATCCAGAACTGGGGCAGACGCGCTGAACGCCACATCGCTCATCAGACACCGGTGCTTGTACTGCTCCGCCGACCCGCCCCGGCTCGCCAAGGTCTCGGCGTCGAACCGCGCCCAGTAGCCCGCCGGCAGGAGCCGCACGCGCACCGGTCCCAGCCGGCCCGACGCTACTTTCGCCGCGTACTCGACGTTCCCGGCGGCTAACTCTCGCTCGAACGCCGGGAGCATCGCCAGTGCCGCGGCGCGGTCGGACTCCTCGACGTAGAGCGCGTAGAACGGCCGGGCGTCGTCCCACACGGGGGCCAAGGCGTAAGTGCCGATCGACGGGCCGGGCGTCGCAACGCTGGCCCGATCGACCGCTTGCGTCACGTGGTACTCGCTGAGCTTCTCGCCGGTGAGGTTCGAGAAGCGGCTGCCCTTGCTCAAGAACTCCACCTTCGGCGTGCGGCCCAGGAAGCCGCGCACACGCACCACGTCCGAGATGGCGTAGCGATACAAGCCCGCGGCCGTCGTCGGCACCAGGTAGTAACTCGCGCCGTCGCTCAGTTCGTGCGCCCCCAGCACCGTCGGTTGCAACGAGTCGATCTCGGACTCGGGGATGAACTCGAAGTAGTGCGAGTGCAGATCGAGAACGCCCGCCGGGGTGTCGTTCTCGAACGGGATCGTCATTCGTCCTTCGCTCGCCAGGAGGCCGAGGTCGCGCACCGGCGGGTCGCCCCAGTACTGGGGTAACTGCCGCAGGTACGGCCCCATGCTGCCGCCCGTCCAGGTGCCGATCAGAATCGTCTCCGGGGGCCAGACGTGTTTGGGGTACAGGTGCCCCTCGCGCTCGGCAATCGCCCCCAGCCGTCGCGCCAAGTCGGGGCGCGGGGCCAAGCGGCGGCGGATCGACTCGCGGTAGCCGGGGACAGTCTGGATGTCGGGGTGCAGGGTGCCGTCGTGCAAGTCTTTCAGCAGCCGCTCTTTCTGGGTGTCCAGCGTGCGGCCGAGGAGTACGAGCGTGCTGGGGTTAGCGGCACTGAAGATCGCGCACGGCCGGGCGAGGCTGAGGCGCAACGCCAAGTAGTACCGGCTCGGGGCGTCGGCGATGCGCCCCGTCGCGGCCGGCACGGCGTACATGCCCCGGATCATCCGCTTTTGCACTGCCGCCGCGAACCCGCTCAGGTTGCCGCACGGGACGCCCGCTTCGGTGCGGAACTCCTCGGGGTCGCCGACCATCTGCACGATCGGGCGCAGCGGCAAGTGGCGCGGCCGGTGGTCCCGGAACGCGCGAATGCCCCAGAGGTTCCAGCCGCGCCTGAAGTCGCGCAAGTACCGGCCGGTAACGGGAATGAGTTTTCGCGCGGCCGTGGTACCGCTGGTGAGAGCGAACATCAGCAACTTGTCGTCGGCCAAGAGCGCGTTGGTTTCGCCTTTGGCCAGCCGGGCGATGTACGGTTCGAGCCGCTCATACGGGGCGACGGGCACCTGCCGGCGGTAGTCACTCACCGTGCGGATCGACCGGAAGCCGTGATCGACGCCGAACGCGGTGCCCGCCTGCCGGGCCACGATGCGCGCGAGTAGTGCCTCTTGAACGGCTTGCGGCAACTCGCACGAGCGCTCGAATCGCTTCTGGCGGCGGTGCAGGTGGAACGTGGCCGCGCGGGCGGCGCGGATCAGCAGCCAGCGCGCGGGAGTCACGCTCAGCCGGCCAGGCGCAGTTGGACTAGCCCCGGCTCGCTCGGGAGCGGGGCTTCGGCGGCGGTCAGTTCGGCCGACTCCTCGGCGGCGAGGTGCGCGTCGAAGAACGCGGCCAACTTGCGCTCGTACTCGGCCGGCGCGACGTGCAGCGCCTGGTTGTGCTTCGCCCCCGGCACCATCCAAATCGCCTTGTGCGGCGTGCGGGCGTGGCCGTAAAGGGTGAACGCCATCTCGGCCTTGATGTAGGTGTCGGCTGCGCCGTGGATCATCAAGAGCGGCTTGGCGAGGCGCTTCACCGCCCGCTCGACGCTGACGAACTTGACCCCGCGCCGCTCGGCCGACTCGCGCACCGCCGCCTGGCCGATCAGGCCGTAGAACCACGCCGGGACGCGATTCCGAATGCACTCGGGCGTCTTGATGTAGATCGACACCCACCGCCGCATGTACGGAATAATGGTGGTGTAGGTGCCGTAAGCCCCGTCGGTGGCCACACAACGGACCCACGGGTCGGTCGCCGCCGCCATCAGCCCGACCGAGCCGCCCTTCGAAACGCCAAAAAGACCGATCCCGTTCGCGGGGGCGTCCTTGCGGCGCTTGAGGTAGGCAATCGCGCTGCGCAGGTCGGCGACATCGCGGTCTGTTACCCACTGCAAGGGGTCGTAGTCCGGGTCGCGGTCGGATTCACCCTGGTTGCGCGGCTCGTAGGCGAACACGTCGTAGCCGCTATTCAATAGCGTGGAGCAGTATTGCGTGAGCGCCCAGCGGTTGGAGCCGAACTCCAACCCGAACAGAATGACGCCCTTGCGCGGCCCCCGGTTGGTGCGCGTGGCGTCGGCGGCGACGTAGTAGCCCCGCAGCGTCAGCCCCGCCCCGGCCTCGAAGTGGACCTCCTCGCCGTGGGGCAGGGGCTTGCCACGCGGGATCACGAACAGGGGTTTTTCCTCGAAGATGCGCACGATGTGGTCGAGGTAGCGGTAGCGGTAGTACAGGTTCGAGCCGGCCGCGACGGCCAGGCCGAGGGCCGCGAGTACCCCGAATAGTGCGATCGGCCACGCCGCCCAGTCAGACACTTGTCGTCTCCGAATCTCGAATCGCCGCCACCGACTGCCGAAAACCCCGACGGCGCCAAGTTTACCTTGATAGCGGGCAGGGGAGTCTTAGACAAGGCTGGCGACCAGGGCGATGTTTTGCCCGCCGAACCCGAAGCTATTCGAGAGGATGTGGCGAACTATAGTGGTCCTGCGGGCCTCGCGGGGGACGTAGTCCAGGTCGCACGCCGGGTCGGGGGTTTCGAGGTTGGTCGTCGGCGGCAGCACCCCCTCCCGCATCGCCAGCACGCTCACGATCAACTCGACTGCCCCGCCGGCGGCGATGAGGTGACCCATCATGCTTTTGATACTCGAAACGGGCGTGCGGTGCGCCAACTCGTCCCCCAGCGCGAGCTTGATGCCCAGCGTCTCGGTCTCGTCGTTCGCCTGAGTGCTGGTGCCGTGGGCGTTGACGTAGCCGATGGACTCGGGGTTGAGGCCGGCGTTGCGGATCGCATCCGCCATGCAGCGCCCCGCGCTGCGCGCCTCGGGGTGCGGGTCGGTCATGCGGTAGGCGTCGCCCGTGGTGCCGTAGCCGGTTAGCTCACCATAGATCGTCGCGCCGCGGCGTTTCGCGTGCTCGTACTCTTCGAGCACGACCATGCCCGCGCCCTCGCCGAGCACGAAGCCGTCGCGCGTGGCGTCGAACGGCCGGCTCGCCGTGGCCGGCGAGTCGCGCCGCGTGGAGAGGGCCGTCAGCAGGTTGAAGCCCGTGACGCCGAACGGGTGGATCATGCTGTGCGACCCGCCGGCGAGCATCACGTCGGCGTCGCCGTAGCGGATCAACTCGGTCGCCTCGCCGATCGCCTGGGCACTGGCCGCGCACGCGGTGAGGCAGGTGTAGTTCGGGCCGCACAGGTGGAACTCGCGCGCCACGTGCCCGGCGGTGGTGTGCATCTCCAACTCGGCCTCGCGGGCCGGGTGCAAAAGCGCGAGTGCCGCGGCGGTGAACTTGCCGTGATCGACCGTGCGGCCGTCGCCCTTGGAGGCGATCGCGGCGCCGCTAATCACCGTCGGGAAGTCCTCGCTCCCCTCGCCGGCGCCGAGGTAAACCCCCGCGGTGGACGGGTTTAGGCCCGCCGAGTCGGGGCGGATGTCGGCGTCGCACAGGGCTTCGCGCGCCGCGGCCAAGGCGAACTGGGTGTTCAGCCCGCAGTTCTTGTACTTGGCGGCGCCCGGCAGGAACGCATCCAGGCGGAAGTCCTTGACCTCGGCCGCGAAGGTGGTGGGGAAGTGCCCGGCGCTGAATCGCGTGATCGGCGCGACGCCGTTGGCGCCTGCCACGCACGCGGCGAAGGTGGCGGGCGCGGTGTGACCCAGGGGGGTGACCGCGCCGATGCCGGTAATCACGACTCGCCGGCGACTCATCGGGGCGCACTCTCTCGGAATCGGAAGATCAATCGCCCCGGCGAATCACCGCCGCGGCGCACTGGCCCAGGTCGGTCAGGCTAATCTTGAGCGCATACGGCGTCCGCGCCGACCTGGCCTCGCCGCTCACTCGTACCGTACAGTCGGACCCCGTGTGGCTCGCGTTGAGCGTGCCGGGAATCGTGCCGGCTTTCAGGGCCAGCACGCTCGCGGCCAGCTCGATTAGGCCCGACGCCGCGCCGCAGTTGCCCACGTGGGCGCGGATCGACCACACCGGCATCTCGGGGCCGAACACCCTCTCAACGGCCCGCGCCTCGAAGGCGTCGAACTTGACCGACCCACTCCCCGCGCCGTTCACGTGGTCGATCTCTGAGGCGGGGACTTGCGCGTCTTCCAGAGCCTTCGCAATGATCCCAGATAGCCCCGCGCCCGTAAAGTCCGAATCCAGCCCCGACGCGAATCCGAGCAACTCCGCGTCGATCCGCGCGCCCCGCGCTAAAGCCGACTCGCGCTCCTCGAGCACGAATACCGCCGCCCCCTCGCCGAACACGAACCCCGAGCGCTCCGCCCCATAGGGCATCACCGCGCCCGCGCCGAGGTCGTTGCGGCGGGTGAGTTCCTGGAACGTGCTGTGCCGGCTGAGGCTCACGGGGTTCAACTTCGAGTCGCACGCCCCGACCAGGAATGCGTCGGCCCAGTCGCGCTGAATGAGGCGGAACGCCTCGCCGAGCGCCAAGGTACCCGCGACCTCGCCACTGGTGATGGTATTGTTCGGCCCCTGGGCGTTCACATAGATGCTGGCGTGACAGGCCGGCATGTTGGGCAGGTACTTCAGCATCCACTGCGGCGGCACCCGCGCCAGGCCCGAGTCGCCCCACTTGGCCAGATCGACCGCCCCAGGGTTGGCGGGGTCGGCGGCGACTTCGGCACCCGCGACCAAGTCCTCCAGCTCGGTGGCGACCATCACGCAGCCGAACTCGACGCCGAAGCGGAACGGGTCGATCCGCCCGGCCTGCGGCCCCCCCGCGTCCTCGAACGCGCGCACCGCCGTGGTGAACCCGAACTGCACAGTCCGGGCCATCTTGTTCAGCGATTTTTTCGCGTCGCGGTTACTGCTGGGGAGGTACTTCTTGCCGTCGTAGCCGCGCACCTCCGCGCCCAGGTGGCACGGCAGGGCCGAGGGGTCGAGCGCCGTGAGGCGGTCGATACCCGAGTGACCGGCTAGGAGCGCGTCGAAGAACGACGGCGCGTCGGCCCCGACCGGGGTGAGCAGCCCGAGTCCGGTGAACACGGCCCGGCGGCGCGGCGCTGGCATGGCGGGAGTCCTCGCGTCGGCCGGGGTCATTCGGCGGCGCTCGCGCCAGGTGCCGCCGGCGGCAGCGAACTCGGCGCCTTCGCCGCCGCCAGTTTCGCCTGCTGGAGCAGGTACGACAACTCGCCGCTGAACACGAAGTTCTCGGTGCCGAACGCAGTCCGAGAGCGGTTCTGGTCGAGGTGCGCGAAGAAGATACTCGCCTCCGCGACCACCTCCGCGCCGACGGTCACCACGCCGCGCACCACCGCCCCTTCGGGCCGCAAGTCGTCGATGGTCGCGGTGTAGTGCAGCGTCTCGCCTGGCCGGACATCCCGAGAGAATCGTGCCTCGGGGATTTTGGCCAGCACCACTTTCTCGCGGAACTGGTTCGCCTCGCCGACCAGCACGCCGCCCGTTTGCGCCAGTCCTTCGAGGATGAGTGCGGCGGGCATCACCGGGAACCCAGGGTGGTGGTCCGTGAACACGTCCTCGGCGCGGCTGAGGCACTTGGTGGCCACCGCGCGCACCCCCGGCTCGAACTCGGTGAACTGGTCGATCCAAATCCAGCGCATCGCCTTATCGACCCTTGAGCTTGTGTTCCACGAATCGAGTAATCAGGTCCACCGTGAACAGGTCGCCGATCTTTTCGAGCTTCGGGTCGGCGGTGAAGGCTTTGAGCTGCGCCGCGTCGGCGAACGGCAGCTTGGTGTGCAACTCGTCCAGGCCGCGCGCGGTCACGACGCCGTTCTCGACGAACTCCGGGTCGCCCTGGAAGATGGATTCGGGGAACAGCTCGTTGCGGTCGATCTTGCCGAGGTTGAACTCACGCTCGAGTCGGAACACGATGTCGAGCATGTCAATCGATTCGGCGCCGAGGTCGGCCTGGAGGCGCGCACTGGGCGTGACTTCGTCGTCATCGACGCTGAGGGCATCGACCAAGAGCGTGCGGGTTTTGTCGAACACCTGGTCGTGGGTCATGGTGGCCATCGCGGGGGCACTCCTTGCGGTCTTGCGGCGGGAATCGGGGCGGGGCGGGTGGTTCAGGGTTCGGGCTAGCCCACTGAGGCGCCGAGGCTCAAGCCCCCATCGACGGTGATGACTTGGCCGGTGATGTAACTCGCCGCCGGGCTGACGAGGAACAGCACCACTTGGGCGATATCGTCGGGTTTGCCGAGCCGGTTGAGCGGAATCGCTTTTTTGATGAGGTCGCCCGCCTTATTCCTGACGGCCTCGGACATATCGGTCTCGATGAACCCCGGCGCTACGGCGTTCACCGTAACGCCCCGCTTGCCCATTTCGACCGCGAGCACCTTGGTCAGCGAGTTGACCGCGCCCTTCGAGGCCGAGTAGTTCGCCTGGCCCG
>CAXTPM010000066.1:0-2019 GCA_964245865.1 uncultured Fimbriiglobus sp.
GACTCGACCACGTACAGCCGGTTGAGCGCGTCCACGGGGACGCCCTCGCCGCGCTCGATGCTCTGCTTGACCTCGCGCGCCTTACGGTTGGCCACGAAGTCCCGCGCGTAGCGGATGTGCCCAGGGCCGTTGGCGCTGAGGAAATCGCAATCCAGCGACAGCACCACCTTGGCCTTGTTCAGACTGTAAACCGCGTTCACCGGCTTGCCGAACGCCGCGACGCTGGCGCGCCGCGCCGAGTCGCGGCTGACCGGCTCGTACTGCACCCACTTGGCTTTCGGGAAGCGCTTCAGCACCTCGTCCATGAGGGCGATGAACGTCGGCGAGGTCGTCGGCTCGGTCAGGAAGCGCACGCCCGCGCCCTGGGTCGCCCGCTGGCTACCGAGTAGACCGCGAACTTCTTCGAGGAACGCCTCGGCGGTCGATTCGGTCCCCTTCTTGGCGATGTAGCGCGAGCGGTCGGGGTCGTACACGCTCAGCACGGTCGCCTGGGTAATCAGGTTCGTGCCGCCGAGGCTCGCGGGGTGGTTGGGGTTCCCCTCGACCTTGATCGGCCTACCTTCTTGCTGCTTGACGATCACCCCGTTGCCGTAGCCCGACTGGCCGGCGTAGGCGGTGGCGAAGAACAGCGGGATACCAGGCAACTGCTGCTCGGGCTGCTTGACGTAAGGCACCACCGGCCGGCGGTACGCGGGCCGCACCGACGGGTTGCACCCCACCCCGCCCGCCAAGGCCACCGACGCCCCCATGAGCGTCATGAACTTGCGCCGGCTCACCGGGTCGAGCCACTCGCCCGCGTCCTCGGGGAACTCGTTCTTCACGAGCGTCTCGAACTGCGTGGAGTCCATCCACTCGTCCACGCTCTGCCACTGCTGCTCTTGCTCGGCCTTCATGCGAAACCTCAGCGTTGTTCGTGGTTTGTAACTCGTGGATCGTTGCGGGACGGGTCTTCGCTTTCACGAACCACGAACCACGACCCACGCGCTCTCTAGCGGTGGCAAATCGAGCAGTTGGTAATCACCGACGCCTGGCGGACCTGGTATTCTTCCTTGAGCTTGTTGCCCAAGGTGATCTGGTCGTAAGGCTCGCCGGTGTCGGGGTTGGTGCGGTCGCTCGCCTTCCAGCGGATGTTGTAGATTTCTTCCTTCGGCCGCAGGTACTCTTCCGGCGCCCGGTGGCAGTTCAGGCACCACTCCATGAGCAGCGTTTTCGACTGATACACCAAGTTCATCTCGTCAATGTTACCGTGGCACGACGCGCAACCCACGCCTTTATTGACGTGAATGGAGTGGTTGAAGTACGTGTAGTGCGGCACGTTGTGAATCTTCACCCACGTGATGGGAGTGTTGTTGGCGTAGCTCGCCCGCACGGGTTCGAGCAGGTCCGCCGACTGCCACATCTGCTGGTGGCAGTTCATGCACGTTTTGGTCGGCGGGAAGCCCGACGACGAACTCACCTCGACCGATGTGTGGCAATACTGGCAGCCGATGCCGAGTTGCGCGACGTGGTGCTTGTGACTGAACGGCACCGGCTGCTCAACCACCTCGCGGGTGCCGGTGGTGTAGTCGGAGCGGTAAAACGCCGTCCCCCCGGCGGCGGCGCCGGCGACGAGAAACGGCAGGCTGAGAATACTCAGCCGCGCGACGACGTTCATACTCTTCGGGAAGACTTGCGGCATAACTGCCTCTGCTGACTTCGTTCGGGCCTATTTTGTTCGGTCTGTTGTTATGAACTATTGTATATCTAATATCCGGTAATGAACGGCAGTTTCACGTTCCCCTCGAACGCCAACTGCCACAGCCGGTAGACCACCACACCGTTCGTGAACGCCATGCCGCCGAAGACAATGCCGACCCAGGCGAGGTGCTGCCCCTCGTTGCCCGCGCGGATGCCGAGCAAGACCGACGTGACACCCATCGTCGCGGCGAGCGCGCCCATAATCATGCCGAACGGGTAAACCCAGAACGACAGCGCGGCGAGTAGCCCTAGGCACAGGCTCGCCGCCGCGAAGCCCTTGGC
>CAXTPM010000066.1:2029-14144 GCA_964245865.1 uncultured Fimbriiglobus sp.
AGATCTAGGGCGGCGGCGATGTCGGTCATGGTGGCCGCCGCGAAGCCCTTGGCGGTGGTGTTCTTGCGCGAGGTCAGGCGCACGCCCGACTGCCCGTTGAAGTTCGGGACGGTGAACCCCGTGAGCGCCGGCAGGGGCGACTCGGGCAGCGAGGTCGGGTTCACGCCCGGCTCGGCGTAGGTCGCAGTCGAAGTCGATTCGGTCATCGTCTCTCCCGAGCGAGTGGCCCCGTGGCGGGACCACATACTGAACCGCCGAAGCGTGATCTTACCAACCCGCGCGGCTTGGGGAACCCTTCACCATTGGCAACTCCGACGCCAAAGTCCGATTTCCCCCGCGCCTCCGCCCGATGTGCCGGTTCGCGGGGCGTTTGCGACGCGGCGCCGCCAATCGTGGCCGGCTGTGATTCCCACGGGTCGGAATGCGCGGCGGGCGGGGCGTGTCAGAGATGGGACGGCGAGGGGTTTGGCGAGAGGGGGGCGTCAGCCCCCTGAGGCAGTCCGACACTTCCCGCGAGCATCAGCGGTTCGAGCGACTCAGGGGGCTGACGCCCCCCGCTCGCCTCGGCGGCGCGCCGGCTCCGCCCCCGCAGCACCGCGTCCAGAATAAACAGCCCCACCCCCAGCCACACGCACACCAGCGCAATGCCCATCGGCCACGGCAGCGGCTCGCCGTCCCGTGCGAGCGCGTACAGCAGTTGCAGAGTCGGCGAGAGTACCTGAATCATGTTCAGCGCCAACAGCGGCAGCCGGCGCAGCGCCAGTGCGAATGCTAGTAGCGGCACGACGGTCACAACGCCGCCGAGGCTCAGCATGAGCGTCTCGTAGGAGTCGCGGCCGTAGCTGAGCGTCCCCGCCTGGGTCGCGTACACCAAATAGTTCCCGGCGACGGGCGCGAGGATCACCGTCTCGAGCGTCAGGCCGTCGAGCGCGTTCACCGACGCGACCTTGCGCACCAGCCCGTAGAGGCCGAACGACGCCGACAGGCTGAGGGCGATCCACGGCATCACCCCGAGGACCAACATCGGCACCAGGATGGCGAGGGCCACTAGCCCCAAAGCGGGGTAGTGCAGCGGGCGCAGGCGCTCGCCGAGGAACACCGTCGCCAGGAACGCGTTCACCAGCGGCAGCATGTAGTAGCCGAGGCTCGCATCAACTAGGTGGCCCTTCACCGCCGCGTGGATGTACAGCAGCCAGTTGAACGCCAGCAGCAGCGAACTGGCGGTGAGGGTGGCCAACACGCGCCAGTCGGTGAGCTTGCGCCACAGCGGCAGGGCGTTGCCGCTCACGAGTGCCCACCCCACGAGCATCAGCGTGGCCCAGACGATGCGCTGGGCGAGGATTTCGTTCGGGTTGACCCCCTTAACCTGCGCGAAATAGGCGGGGATCAGACCCCACCAGACGTAGGCGACCAGCCCCCACACTAAGCCCGACCGCATCGACGGCGAATCCACTCCGCGCTCCTGAACTCGGGACGAACCCAAAGCGTCGTTATAGGCTAATCCCCGCGGCGCAGTTTGCGATTCGTCACAGGTTTGTCACCGGGGCGGGGCCGAAGTCATGCCGGCCGAAACGGTTCTGCAATTCGGCTCGGGCCGCTTCCTGCGCGGCTTCGCCGACTTTTTCCTCCACGAAGCGCACCGGGCCGGCCAGGATGTCGGCCGGGCGGTGGTGGTGCAATCGACCGGCAAGGAGCGCGTGGCGGGGTTCAACGCCGGCGGCGGGCGCTACCCGGTCGCCATCCGCGGCTACCAGAACGGCCGGGTCATCGACCGCACCGAGATTTGCGAAGGCGTGAGCCGCGCCATCAGTGCATCGGACGACTGGCCGGCGGTGCTGGCGGTGGCGACTTCGCCGGCGTTGCGGACGATCCTGTCGAACACCACCGAGGCGGGCTACAAGCTCGACCCGGCCGACTCGCCGGACGGCGGCGTGCCGCGCTCGTTCCCCGCGAAACTCGTGGCGGTGCTGCTCGCGCGCTTCCGCGCCGGGCTGCCGGGCCTCACCGTGATCCCGTGCGAACTGCTCGAAGGCAACGCCGCGCTCCTGCGGCAGACGTGTGCCGGCCTCGCCACCCGCTCCGGCCACCCGCCGGCGTTTCGGGACTACCTCACCGGCGAGTGCGTCTGGCTCGAAACGCTGGTGGACCGCATCGTCACCGGCCCGCCGCCCGGCCACCCCTTGGCAGGTGATTCCCTGGCGTGCGTGGCCGAGCCGTTCGCCTTCTGGGCGATCGAAGACGACCCGCGCAGCCGATTCGCGCTCGAACACCCCGCCATCACCCGCACCGCCGATGTCCGGCCGTACTTCCTACGCAAGGTGCGCATCCTCAACGCCGCCCACACCGCACTCGTCGCCCACGCCACCCCGCTGGGGTTCGCACTCGTGCGCGAGGCGCTCGCCGACCCGGCCGTGATGGCCTGGCTGCGGCGGCTCTTGTTCGAGGAGATCGTGCCGACCGTCGAGGACCGGGTGCAGGGCGCGGCGCGGTTCGCCGAGGAGACGCTCGAACGGTTCCAGAACCCGTTCCTGGACCACAAACTCTCGGACATCGCGCTCGAACACGCGGCGAAGGTGGCGGTGAGGCTGCGGCCGACGGCGGCGGAGTATTTGGCAAAGAGGGGGCGAGCGGCGCCGCTGCTGGCGGGGGTCTTGGGCGGCTAGCCGCCAACCCCTCCCGGCGAGCCGAGGGGCGTCAGCCCCCGGATACCGGCCGAGTAGAATGAAGCAGTTCCCCGTTTGGCTGCTCGCCCCTACTGGGCCGGTATCCGGGGGCTGACGCCCCTCGGCTCGCCGGGAGGAGAACCCCTAGTCCAGCCCCTCGACCACCTCGCCGCCGGCCTCCGTCAGGAGCGCCCGCAGCGTCGCGCCGCTCAGACTCTGCCGCAGGAACTGCACGTGCCCGTCGGCGAACACGACGTTCGCGCCGCCGGTGTGGAATGCGAAAATCTCCTCGTTCGGCCCGCAGTTCAGGCGCGCCCACGGGCAACTGTCGGGGCCGCCGGTGGGGGTGGCGTTGTTGTTGATCAACTGATCGACGTTGAACGCGTTGTCCGGCTCGGCCCAGCGCCAGAACGCGCGCCCGGTCGGGTTCACCCCCGTCGGCGCGGGCGGCGGGAGTGCGGCGAACTCGTCGGTGGTCTTCGGCGAGCGCGGCATACTGTCGCTGCGGCCCGCCATCTCGGTGATCGCAATCGTGTTCGACGTGCCGTCGGTGATGGCGAGAATCGCCTTGGGCGCCGCGCCGTTGAGTACGCAGAACAGCCTCGGCCCGGCGTTCACCGCCGCGTTGGGCGTGGCGTACCCCGGCGCGTCGCCGATACTCATGTTCGCCGGGGTGTTGGCGTTCACCATCGCCGTGACCGGCGCGCTGTAGTCGGTGTAGGCAAAGCCCTGCGCGTCCTTGTCGCCGCCGCGGTTGGGCACCGACGGGCAAATGAACGGCTTGATCACCGACTGAGCGGCGGTCACGTTCCCCGGCGCGGCGGGGTCGTTGTAGCGCCGAGTCAGGTCCATCAGCTTGAACACCGCGTCCTGCTCCATGAACGGCAGAAGCCGGGTGTGCAGCGACTGCGCGGCGCCGATCGTGGCACTCCAGGTGCCGGAGTCGTCGAGTCCCTTGTCGGTGTAGAACACGTTGGCCGTACCCGCGGGGTTGCGGCCCTGGCTGGCGCTAGGGAACTTCTGGTAGGCGCTCTCGTAGTTGTGCATCGCCAGCCCCATCTGCTTGAGGTTGTTCTGGCAAGTCGTGCGCGCGGCGGCCTCGCGCACTTTCTGCACCGCCGGCAGCAGTAGCCCGATCAGAATCGCAATGATGGCGATCACCACTAATAGCTCAATGAGGGTGAAAGCCACCCTGCGTTCCTGGTCCTGGGCCACGGTGATACTCCCGGTCGGGGCTAAGTGAACTACGCCGGGCGAACGGCCTGGCGCAAGCCCTCATCCTAGTCGTCGCCCGGTGAATCGCCCGCTTCGAGCCGGTAAAAGTACGCCGCGAGCGCCTGCGTCGCCGCCGCGCCGAACAGGTGCCAGAGCCAGTGCGTGCCCATCGGCAGCGTGCTCAGGCCCGCGCCATCGACCAGCCGGCAGTACCAGCCGACCGCGAAGCACGCCACGCCCACCAGTACCCAACTGCCGTGGCGGAACTTGGTGCGCACCAGCACCACGAACATCGGCAGCAGGATCACCGCGGCCAGGGACGCGTAGCTGAGGTTCACGCGCCAGTTCCCCGGCAGGTCCATCCGGCGGAACACCAGCAGGTTCAGCGCCGTGCTGGCCGCGACCACCCCGGCGGCGACCGCGCCGACCTTCGCCCACCCGAGACCGCGCCCCAGTCTCGACGTCAGCGCCAGCGCTGCCGCGAGGCCGAGCAGTTGGATCGGGATCACGTCGAGCAGGAAGTACGCCCGGCGGGTCCGAAACGCATGGTAGAGCGTGCCCCCCACCCCGCCGGCGAGCAGCACCGGCACGCAGGCGCTGAGGAACGGGAAGCGCCGCCAGCGGCCCCACACCACCCACAGCCAGTAGAGCGCGATGGCGATGAACACCGCGGCGGTGGCGGCGTTGTACGGCTCGGCCGGGACGCGCGACGCCGGGTCGAACGGGTCCGCCGGCGTCTCGGCGTAGCGCGGGCCGAAGTCCGGCAGGCGCTCGACCTCCGCGGGCCGGGGCGACGCCGAAGTGGCGATCTCGTCGGGACTTTCGGACATTTCTGACCCCTGATTCGCCGCCGCCGGAAAGTTTTTTGCCGCCGGTGCTTGCCACACTTTGGGCGCGGCCTTAATTCGACTCAGACGGACCTGGAACCCGCCCCGAAGACCCCCTGGTTTTCGCGGCGGGCGCGGTCTAGAACTGGGGCGTTCGATTGTGCCGCCGAACGGGAAATCGCCCCCGCACC
Source organism: uncultured Fimbriiglobus sp. (assembly GCA_964245865.1). Classification (GTDB taxonomy): domain Bacteria; phylum Planctomycetota; class Planctomycetia; order Gemmatales; family Gemmataceae; genus Fimbriiglobus. The sequence continues at coordinate 6,926 of CAXTPM010000066.1, forward strand.
TGGGGGCGGTTGACCGCTAAAACAGTGGAGTTTTTGCCGGTGGAGTCCGATCGGTTGGGGGACGGTCCCCGAGCCGACACCCGAGTCAGTTTAGGAGTTGACATGAGCGCCCGACAGACCCTGACCCGCCTCCCGGCGTGGCTAGCGCCGCTGGAAGACGAGTTCCCCGCCCCCCTCACCTGGAACGCCGCGGCCGACGACGAGGACGACGTTGAGGACGACGACGACGACCTCGACGACGACGACGATGATCTCGACGACGACGAGGACTTCGACGACGACGAGGACGACCTCGACGACCTCGACGACGACGATGATCTCGACGACGACCTGGACGACGACGAGGAAGACGAGGACGAGGCGTAAGCCGAAACCCGCCGCGCAACCCCCCGTGCCGGGGAGTCCGCGCGAAACTTGCGGCGAAGTTGACCCCACCCCGGCCCGCGTGATTGCACTCGGGCCGGGGCGGTCTATAATCGGTTGGTTCCCCGCGGCCCGCCCCGCGTGCCGCGCCCGTCCGGCTCTCCTGAGACCCTCTACCGGGGTTCGCCTCCATGCCTGGACCCAGCAAGCGCCCCCAGCCCGCCGCCGGCTCGACGCTCCTCGCGCAACTCGCCGAACGCCCGCAACTGGACTTCGAGTTGGAGTTCTTCCAGGGCGTGCTCGACCGCCTGCCGGACTACACCGACGCGCTCCAGGTGCTGGCGAGCAACCTCAGCAGCAAGGGTTTAGTCAAAGAGGGGCTGAAGGTCGATCAGCGCATCGTGCAACTGCGCCCCACCGACGCGACCGCCCACTACAACCTAGCCTGCCGCTACGCACTGCTGCGGCAGCCGGACCTGGCGATTCAGATGCTCACACGCGCGATCGACCTGGGCTACAAGGACTTCCAGTTCATGACGCAGGACCGCGACCTCGAGTCCATCCGCCACGACCCGCGCTTCGGGGCGATTCTGAAGCAGCACGGGACGCGGTAGTCGCAAAAGTTGGCCGAAAGCCCGGTGACGAACGTCGCCGGGCTCAGATTCAGCCCCGGCGACGTTCGTCACCGAGCTTTCGACTCTGCCTGCCCCTTTCCCCCATCTAGTCCCGCAACCTTCCGCCCCGTGTACGCCGCATCCAACAAGTCCACTGGGTGCAACACCGCCACCCCACTCGCGGTGAGGTGCCGCGTAATCTGCATTAGGCACCCCACGTTCCCCGTGGCAACGGCCTCGGCGCCGGTGGCCCGGATGTGCGCGGCCTTGCGGTCGCCCAATCGACTCGCCATCTCCGGCTGCACGAGGTTGTAGCTCCCCGCCGCGCCGCAGCAGATTTCGCTCTCCTCCAGCGGCACCAGTGTGAGGCCGGGGACGCGCTCCAGCAGGCGGCGCGGGGCGGCGGCAATCTGTTGGGCGTGCCGCAGGTGGCAGGCGTCGTGGTAGGCCACGGTGTGGTTCACCGCGAACGGCGGGTCGATTAGCCCAAGTTGGTCCAGGAACTCGCTGATGTCCCGCACCTTCGCCTGGAAGCGCGCGGCCGCGTCGGCGCCGTCGTGCTTGGCGAGGAGGTGCGCGTAGTCCTTGAGCATCGCCCCGCACCCGGCCGCGTTGGTAATCACCGCATCGACTTCGAGCGAGTTGAACAGCCGCGCGTTGGCCAGGGCCAGTTCGCGCGCGGTCGCCTCCTCGGCGTTGTGGTAGTGCAGCGCGCCGCAGCAGCCCTGTGCGCGGGGGATCAGTACCTCGCAGCCGTTGGCCTGGAGGACGCGGGCAGTGGCGTGGTTCGTCTCCGGGTAGATCGCGTCGGCCACGCAGCCGAGGAACAGCCCGACGCGCGCCCGCTGCTTGCCCACGGGGGCCACGCGCTCGGGCAGTCGGCCCCGGTGGCGGGCCAGGGGCGGCAGCATCCCGTGCATCGTGCGCAGCGACTTCGGCAGCAGCTTCAGTAGCCCTGAGCGCACCAGCAGCGCATCCAGCCCGCTCCACTGGCTGAGGCGCGCGGGCGCCAGGGCGAGTCGGGTGCGCAGGCGGCTCGGGAAGATGTGCAACAGCATCCGGCGCTGCAACCCCGTCAGTGCCCGCGTGGTGCGGCCGGGGTCGGCGTGTTCGAGGTACTCGCGGAACGGCTCGATCAGCCGGCCGTACTGCACGCCCGACGGGCACGCCGTCTCGCACGCCCGGCAGTTCAGGCAGGTATCCAGGTGCGACTCGACCGCGCGGTCCAGACCCAGCGTTCCGTCGATGACTTGCCGCATGAGGTAGATGCGCCCGCGCGGACTGGCCCCCTCGTGGCCGGTCTCCAGGTACGTGGGGCACGCGGCGGTACATAGTCCGCAATGCACGCAGTCGAGCAGGAGTTCGTAATCGACGCCGGTCTCGACGCGCCCAACAGTGGGGCGCACCGTCGGCAACTCGGTGCGGGCCGGGGTGGCGGTACTCATCGGGGCGTGTCCGGGGGGAGGGGGATCAGGGGCGCAAGCCGGCCGGGGTTGAGCGTGTGCGCGGGGTTCAGCGCGGCGTGGACGGCGCGCTGCAGCGCCCAGTCGCCGCGCGGGGCGCCCCACGCCGGCAGCAGCGGCGCCCAGTCGGCGGGGCAGCGGCTTACTGCGAGTTGCCCCAGCGGGTCGGGGTCGAGCGCGGCGGCGAGCCGGGCCACATCGGCAGTGGTGCCCGACCAGGTCGCCGGGGCGTCGAGCCGGGCCACGCCGACGAGCGCGTGCGCCTGCGTCGGCCAGTCCGGGGCGAGGTCGTGCGCCCGGCGCAGCCAGTCCGCGAGCTTGCTCGGCGGCAGACTGACACTCACGCGCGCGGAACTCGCCGCGAGTTCGGCCAAGTCCGGCAGCTCGCGCCAGAACGCGGCCTCGACCGCGTCGCCCGGCGAATCGGCCCCGAACTCCTCGGCGAACTTCGCCACCTGCCACGACACCGCACCGGCCGTTCCCTCGAAGCCGACCGCTAACTGCGGCCCGGCGGGACTCGGCAGCCCGAGCCTGGCGGCGACGAGCTTGGCGAACGCCGGCGACCAGTATTCGACCACCGCCGGGCGACTTAGCGAGGCGTGCAGCTTGGCGAGAATCGCGTCGAGTTCGGCGAGGCCCGCGCCGAGGAACCGCACCGCCCGCCGCTCCGGGATTGGCGTGACTTTCAGCGTCACTTGCGCGATCACGCCCAGCGTGCCCCAGGCGCCGGTGTGCAGCTTCATCAGGTCGTAGCCGGCGACGTTCTTGACCACGCGCCCGCCGGCCTTGGTCAGCTTCCCCTCGTCGGAGACGACCGAAATGCCGATGAGCGCGTCGCGCAATGTGCCGCACGAGAGCCGGCGCGGGCCGCTCACATTCGACGCGATGCTGCCGCCCAGAGTGGCGCGACCGGCGTGCGGGATATCCACCGCGAGGCGCTGGTTCTCGGCCGCGAGTACGCGGCCCAGTTCGGCGACCGTCACGCCGGCCTCGGCCGTCACGGTGAGGTCGCGCGCCGGGTAATCGACCACGCGGTTGAGGCCCGCGGTGTGCAGTTCGACGCCGGGGCGCGGCCGCGTGTAGCCCGGCCCCGGCTGGGTGCCGCCCCCCACCGGGTAGATGGCTAGTCCGGCGGCGCGCGCTTGCGCCACGGCGTCGGCGAGGTCGGCGGGTGTGGTCGGGCGCTCGGGGCGGAAGTCCACGCGGTCTCGCTTTCGGGGTGGGTACTCGGCATTTTACAGGGCGCGGGCCGCGGCGGTGCCCTAAACTGAGCAACGCCCCGCCCCCGCCCCCGCGCCGGACGCCCGATGACCGCCGAGACGACCCGCCTCTTGCTGGACGCGATCCGCGACTCCGGCCTCGTGCCCGCGGGCGAACTCGCCGGCCTGGAGGCGTTCGCCGCCCAGTCAGAAGGGGCCGACGCCACCGAACTGGTGCGCGAGGTCCGCCGCCTGAAATTGCTCACCGACTTCCAGGTCACGGAGATCGCCAGGGGGCGCGGGGCGGGCCTCACCCTGGGGCCGTACACTCTCACCGAACTGCTCGGCGAGGGGGGCATGGGCCGCGTCTATCGCGCCACGCACGCCCGGCTGAACCGCGAGGTGGCGATCAAAGTGATCCGCCCCGAGAAGCTCTCGAAGGACTCGACGCTGCGGCGCTTCCGGCAGGAAATCCGCGCCGCCGCCGCCCTCTCGCACCCCAACGTGGTGGTGGCGTTCGACGCCGACCGGCTGGGCGACAGCCACTACTATTCGATGGAGTACGTCGAGGGGGTGGATCTCACGCGGCTGGTCGAGGCCGGCGGGCCGATGGGCGTCGAGATCGCCTGCGAGACGATCCGCCAGGCGGCGGCGGGCCTCCAGCACGTCCACGAAATGGGCCTCGTCCACCGCGACATCAAGCCCTCGAACCTGATGCGCACCGCGCGCGGACTGGTGAAGGTGCTCGACCTGGGGCTGGCGCGCGTGCTCGACGCCGAGTTCGACCCGGCCGGCTCGAGTCCGGGCGCGGGGTTCCGCCGCATCACCGCCCCCGGCACGGTGCTCGGCACGCCCGACTACCTCGCACCCGAGCAGGCGCAGAACTCCCACGAGGCCGACGCGCGGGCGGATGTCTACAGCCTGGGGGCCACGCTGTACTACCTGCTCACCGGCAAGCCGCCGTTCGACGGCCCGACGCCGGCGCGCAAGCTCGTGCAGCACGTCACCGCCCCGGCCCCGTCGGTGTGCGCGCTGCGGCCCGACGTGCCGGCGGAACTCGGCCTCGTGATCCAGCGGATGATGGCCAAGTCGCCCGCCGACCGGCCGCAGAGCGCCGCGGAGGTCGCCGAGTTGCTGCGCCCCTTCGCCGGCGCGCCCCGCAGCGGCGTGCCACCCGCGCCCCAGACGCAGCGGCTGACGCCGCCCGCCCCCCAGTCGCAGAGGCTGACGCAGTCCATGCCCCAGTCGCAGCGACTGGGGCGGCCGGAAGTCGGGGAGCCGAGCACGGGAAAGTTCGCGGCGCCGCCCACCGCGCGGCTGATCCGGCGACCGGCCCCGAGGCGCTCGAGGCTCCCGCTGGTCGCCGCCGCGGTCGTCGCGGCGCTCGTCGCGCTCGCCGCCGCCTACGCCCTGTTGGGCCGCGCCCCGACGGCGACTCCCGCCCCCCCGACCGCCGCCGAGTACACGAACGCGCTAGGCCAGCGGTTCCGCCTGCTCCCCGCCGGCCGCTACGCCCGCGGCGCGAGTCCCGGCGAGCCGGGGGCGCTCCCCGGCGAGGGGCCGCAGACCGAGGCGGCGATCCCCGAAGCCTTCTACTGCGCGGCGACCGAAGTCACGCACGGCCAGTACCGCAAGTTCGTGGGGTCGTCGCCGAGCAAAATGGCGACCAAGATGCGCCAGTCCGCCGACACCCCGGTAGACTCCGTGACCTGGGACGAGGCCGTCGAGTTCTGCCGGCTTTTAAGTGGGAAGGACGCCGGCAGGCCCGCCGGGTTCCGCTACCGCCTTCCCACCGAAGTCGAGTGGGAGTACGCCTGCCGCGCGGGCGCCGCCACGCCGTTTAGCAACGGCAAGCGCCTCGTGTTCGGCTCGGGCGCGGTCTTCGACCTCGACACGAGCGCCCCGGAGTCCGGCGAGGAGGACGCCGCGCGGGGCAAAATGGAGCGCGGCCTACCGTACCCCGCCGGGCAGACGGCCGCGAACGCCTTCGGCCTCCACGACCTCCACGGTAATGTCGGCGAATGGTGCGCGGGAATCTATGCCGACGCCTTGACGGAGGTGCCGGATGAGCGCAGCGACCGACGGCCGGTGCGCGGCGGCTCGTGGCGCGACCCGGCCGAGCGCTGCCGCAGCGCGGCGCGAGTGGGGCGCCCGAGGGGCGAGCGGCGGGACGACGTGGGGTTCCGCGCGGTGCTGGCGCGGGAGTAGCCGCTACGCCAGCCCCACCGGGGCGAACTTCCCGCCCAGCACGCCCTCGGGCGGGATGCCGAGCCAGTTGCCGAGCACGTCCGCGTACACGCGCCGGAAGTCGATCTCGAACGGGAGGTTCTGCGCCACCGCCTTGGTCAAGTCGGGCCGGCTGCCGATGAGGTTCGACTTCGGCCGGCCCCCGAGCACGAACAAGGGCGCCGCCTCGCCGTGGTCGGTCCCCTCGCTGCCGTTCTCGCCCACCCGGCGCCCGAACTCGGAGAACGTCATCACCATCACGCGCTTGCCGTGGCCGCGGCTCGCAATGTCGGCCCAGAACGCGGCGAGCGACTCGGCCAAGTCCTTGAGCAAGTTGGCGTGGACGCCCTTGGCGCCCCCCTGCCCCGCGTGGGTGTCGTAGCCCTCTTGGGTGACGTAGAACAGCCGCGCCGAGACACCCGCGTCGATCAGTTGGGCGGCGAGCTTGAGGCGCGTGCCGAGCGAACTCGCCGGGTAGGTCGCGGCGCTCGACTTCTGCGCGAGGTGCTTCAGGCGGTCGCTGCTGGCGTAAGTTTCCGCGGCGGTGCGCTCGACGAAATCCAGGAGCGACCCCGGCCCCGAGGCGGGCATCGGCGCCACCGGCGGGGCCACCGAAGTCGCCTGCACCGCGCTTAAGTGGGCCTGCCTGGCGGCGCGCGTCGCGCCAAAGCCCTGAAGCTGGAACTCGGCCAAACTGCCGATCGACGGCACGCGCTTCGGCGCGCCGCTGAGGGCCAGCGGCGCGCTATCCGTGCCGCTGCCGCTGAGGTGGAACGCGGCGAGTTCCTTCTCGCGCAAGCCCCGGCCGAGCCAGCCGCTGCTGGTGTCTTCCGCCATGACGGCGGTCTGCCAGATGTCGTTCGAGCGGAAGTGCGACTGGCTCGGGTTCGGGTAGCCGACGCCCTGCACGATGCTGAGTTGCTTGTCGCCGAAGAGCTTGGCCAGGGGCTTGAGCGACGGGTGGAACGCGAGGTCGTCGGTAATGCCGATGGAGTCGGCCTTGGGCACCGCGAGGGTGGGGCGGGCCTTGTAGTAGAGCGGGTCGCGGAACGGAACCACGGTGTTCAGGCCGTCGTTGCCGCCGAAGAGTTGCAGCACGACGAGCACGGTATCGTCGGCGCCGGCCACCGCCCCGGCGCGGGCGGCGCGGGCCAGGAACAGCGGCACCGTGGGGCAGAAGCCCAAAAGCGCGGAGGTCGAGAGGAAGTCGCGGCGGTTCATGGACGGGTCTCGGGTGGGTGGGGTGATTCTGGTGCGCCTCTCAATTCAACTGGAACTCCGGCAGCGTCAGCACCAGGTGCGCCAGCGCCCGGTTCTGCGTCTCGCGCTCCGCGCGCTCGGATGCCAGCGTCTC